>CAKZKB010000390.1 GCA_937121005.1 uncultured cyanobacterium
GGGCGAACGGCGTTCGCCCAAACTGAAGTGTAACGCTATTTTCGGAAAATGGTATGAGGTGTTAGGTGTTTCTGTAAATGCTTCCCGGAAAGGGTCAACGCCGTTGACCCCTACACATTTCTTAAAAACTGGTCACTGAACACCGATCACTGATTATCGCGTTACGCCTCCTTCGACAAATCGCGCTTCCGGGTCGGGGCCGGAAAAGGGATCCGTACCGCCACTCCAGTTAAAATCGCTGATGCGAAATTCCAGCGATCCGACTTCTCGTTGGGGGTTGAACCGCAGGCGAATTCCGTAGGTACGACGGCTGTATTCGAGAATGTAATCGGTGCTAACGACTTCGCTATTGTCGAGGTTAATGGCAGTTTGAAAGCCGACGCGAAACGGCCCGGCCACTTGTTGGGTGACACCTAAAGTGAGCACGGTTTGGTCTACGAGGCGATCGAACAAATAGGGTGACAATCCATCTTGCAAGCTGTCCGTAAAGCCAATATTAAAAGCAGTATAGTCGAGAAAGGGCTTAGAAAAATGTCCGAATTGCCCGCTTAAAGATACTGTACCGCGCAGGGCATTTTGTTCGTCGCCGTTGCTGTAAAAACTAGCCGATCCCTGAAGTTCTGTCGCCAAAGCCACAAAGGGAACGATGGGAACGGGAGAATAGCGCAACACCTCGCGGGCTGGTGCGTCCAGGCGCTGTCCTTGCCATAGTAAAAAGGGCCGTCTGAGGGTAAAACTGGCTTGGGTGCGTTCTAAGCTGGCGCGGTTGTTTTCGCGAAGGGGGGCGAGGAGATCGATGCGATCGGTGTCGGCGTTGATGAACGTATGACCGAGTTCGTAGCTGGCGCGGATCCCGGTATTGCCAATCAGGAAATCCGGCGATCGCAGCAGTACGCCAAAACTTTCGTACACGGTACGGAAACCCAACGCCCCGTTAAAGAGGCGATCGCGGAAATTATACCGGGTGGAGAGTTCGTGAAACCCAATCGGCGTAGGGATCAGTTGGCTGAGTTGGACTTGCGCCCGCAGATCGTCCTCGGAGTTGAGGTTGGGAATATCGAGATCGGTGAGGGTAATAGAAGCCCCTAGGTTGGTGGTGGGGGTAAAGTCGAAGTTAGCCGATCCGCGCAAGCCAAACTGGGAGGGGCCGAGGGGATCCCCGGTATCGACGGCTTGCTGGACGTAATATTGAGGCGTGAGGGTAATTCGCGCTTGCGGATAGCGGGGAAGTTCCCCTTCTGCGGGGTTGGTGTTGATATCGAGAACCCGGAAACTGCGTTCGATAAACAACCCGCCGCGATCGTCGTTGTCAAACCCAATGGCGAACAGCCCCGGATCGCGCTGGCGGCGATCGATGACGATCCGCCGTCGGGGAATGGGGAGAGAGAAGCCCCCCTCGAAGCGCAAGCGGGGATCGTAGAGATAAATTTCTTCAACCAGAGGCGACAAACGGGTGTAGGTGGCGCGATCGGCCCGCACTTCCAGTTCCGGTTCCGAGAACGGATCGTTGGTCATGCGGACTTGGGACGCTTCCCAACCGCGCGGGTAAATATCGACGCGATCGGCTTCAAAGCGCAGGTTGTTGAGACTCCCGCCTCCAGTTTCAGCATCGAAACCGCGCCCGCCTCCGACTTCAAACAACAGGCCCCCGGTGTTGACAACTTGCCCCAGGGGTTGGTTGGCGGTGACGCGATCGCTGAGGGGACGGTTGGGAATGCCCGTCACGGGAGTTGGCGGTGGCGGCGGCGCACCGGGGGGCGCGGGGGGCGCGGAAGTGAGTTCGCCTCGGGCGTTGTAGAGAGTTCCGGTTTCTTGGGCGAAGTTGTACTCGAAGCGATCGCCCCGGATGACTTCGTTGGCGCGGGTGAAGGCGACATTTCCTTCAGCGACGGCGTAGCGAGAAGCGAGGTTGACTTCCAGGCGATCGGCATCCAAAACTGAGTCGCGAAACCGCATGACCACGTTTCCGCTAGCGGTGAAAACTTGGCGATCGTCGTCGAGTTTCTGGTTGTCGGCGGTGACTTCGATGGGAGTATCTTGTAACGGCGGCGGTTCGACGACTTCGGGTTCGTCGGTTTCCGGTTCGGCGGTTCTAAAGGAGTCGGGATCGGTGTCGCGAACGAACGGCGGCGGGAGAGGCGGTTCTTCGACGGGGGGAAACTGAACCGGGGGAATTTGCTTGGCGGCTTCCGGGGCGAGAATGACCGGGTTTTCTGCTGCTGCAATGGGGAGACTGGGGGCGATCGCGGGTTTTTCCACCGCCACCGGGGACGCTTCCGGTTTGGCGATACTGTGTTCTACCCGGATCGGATCGGCGGCGACGGCTTTTTTTTCGGGAACCGCATAGACGAGCGGCGGCGGTGCGGGAGGCTGTACCGGGTAGGGCATACGGTGGCAACGGGGCTGATGGTGCGATCGAACAATATAGAATACTACCGCTTCGGTCGATCGATCTCGGACGGGAATCGAAAAAATTCCCCCAACTTAACGCGGGTTGGGGGAATAGGGAGATGTTGCCAGCGTTGGCATTACTCGAAGTCGCTGCGGCCGGGGTTGCGGGTCGGATCGCTCGACAGGAAGCCGAACACGAACAGCAACACGAAGAAGGACACAACGATAGATACGACGATTTTGAGGGTCTCCATGGTACGATCTGCTCCAATGAGGGGGAGTGATGAGAAAATGCAACAATTTTTTTACAATATCACAGTTCGGTGACGCTGTAGCGCAAGTAGGGGTCAACGGCGTTGACCCTAGTCGCTACGCGCGTAGGGCTGGCGATGCCCGCCCTACCAAACTTAAAACTACAACAAAACCATGTTGTTACTATCCCCCATTGCCATTGTCGAACCACTTTCTAGGTCAACCATGACTGTCATGCCATCTTGTTCCATCGCTGCGATCGCCACTGGAGTATCGTTGGCATCTTCGCCGATCGCGACAACATCGATCGTACCGTTATTATCCGCATCCATTTCCATGACTCGAATCGGCACAATGTCCATTTCTTCCATGGTCTCTAAAATCAGATCGATGTCTTCTTGTGGCACGTCACCCGGATTGGTAATGGGGTCGGTTTCCATTTCTTCTATCGTGGAAGGTTGTGCTGGATTGAGATTGACTCCTTCTAGATTGTTATTGTTGTTATTAACAAAAGCATCGCCGATCGTCATTTCGATGATTTGTTGCGGATCGAAAGTAAATCCACTATCTGCCATCGGTTCGTCGTCTTCTATTTCCATCTCCATAATGCGATCGGGTTTTTTCATGCCATAACGATCGCCATCGCCATCGTTTTGCATCTGGTGTAGATGGGAGAAAAAGCGACCGAAGAAAGCACCCACCAAGCCCAATTTTAGCCTGCGATCGGACATCTCGGAATGAAGGCGATCGTCCCCATCGCAACAAGCGCTAAAGCATCCATAAGCGTCGATGGGGTTGTCGTCGTGGGAGAAACGGTGGGAAAATTGCCCCCGGCCCCCAAGAGTGAGAGAAAAGCCAAACAAGGGTCGCGAAACGTGACGATCGCGATCGTCCGCTTTAACGACAAAACCGAGGCTTTTGAAACCAAAACCGAGAGAGAGGGAGTATTGTCCGCTAGAATGATGTCTCGTCGAGAAAGTCATTGCATTTTCTCCGAAAATAGACGATTTTGAACGAGGTCGCAGTTTTTCGATCGATGGCTGCTGTACGGCCACTGCGACAACAATTTACAACTACTGTACTACATTTTGCCAGCGATCGCGCGACGTTACTAAAACGACTCATTGGCGGCTCACAATGTGCCGAGGCTGCGCCATACTCGCACTTCTAGAAGTTTAACCAAAAACATCTTGTCTACAAGCCCTGGGGGGGTAAACATAGAATTGAAATTTTTAATTTTTAATTTTTAATTTTTAATTGGAGCAACGCGACTGGCATCGTTGTTGAGGCCGGCGGACAAGGCTTCGAGGCGATCGTCCTGGGAAAATATGGCTTCGGCGGTGGGACTGCGAAGTTTGTTTTGGCTGCAAATAAACAATAGTTTTTTCATGTTAGAACTGCTTTGCGAACAGTATTCGCTTTCCCTAGAAGAAAACGATTTTTTTATCTCCTGCTTGTCTTTTTTTTAGGTTGCGATCGCGGCTTTCAAACAAAATACTATCATCTCCACAATCGCGATCGTACATTTCGGACAAATAGCGGAGAAAATCTGGTGCGTTCAAGGTCACTTGCTGGGAGGGAATTGTCAGTCTAGAAAAATGAGATGGAATTGCAGATAGAAATTGCTCGACTGTTACACCACTGACATTTTTTAGATGATGTGGTAAAAATTCGATCGCCAGTAACTTACACTGTGAAAGAATGTTTTGCATTCCCTGTAAAGCGAAGTATTCCGATCCTTCAATATCCATAACCACAACATCAAAATTCGTGTTGCTTAAATAGCGATCGAGGCTAGCTGCTTCCACTTCTATCTCTTCTGGATTATCGTAATAATATATATATTCTTTTTTTAGTGGAACCCTCTTACTGCCTCCCGAGTTCTTTCTGCTCAACAAAAAGCAAATATCTTCTTCCTTATCGCTAGCTGCTATATTAATAGCACAACAATTAGAAATAGCATTCAAAGCAATGTTTTTAACTAATAAATTGTAAGTAATAGGATTTGCTTCTATAGCTACCACTTCCTTACACAATCTAGAAATAGGAATTGCTAGCGCACCGATATGAGCGCCTACGATTAAGACTCTACTTTCTAAGGTTATATAGGGTTTCAATCTTTCAATCTCATCTAATCCATATTGCCCAAAGTTTCGTAATTGTTTTCCGACAACATTATCTTCTAAATCCACTAAAAATAGACCGTTGGCTGAATTAACAGCAACAGCAAATACATACGTCCCCAGAGTTTCTTCTTTTTTCATCCTTCGTTCGTACCCGAAACTAAACGACTCGAATTGCGAGACGCGGGTAGGGTGGGCAATGCCCACCCTACTATTTTAAGCCTGAAACTAAGCCACTGGAATTGGAAGCGATCGCCTCTAAAATGCGTTGCAACCGATCGAGGATCTCTTCGATACGATCGTCGCTAAAAGCACGGCGATCGTACATCAGATCCAATTTTAACTCTTTTTCGGGAAAGGCTTGCAGCATCAACGGATAGTTCACCCGTTCAAAATACTCCACGCTGTCAATTTCTAGGGTATCGCACCAGTCGGGTAACGACGACACCATAGGCAGATTTTCAAACACTAACAAACTATCGAACAAGGGAGACGTTTCGGGGACTTCGCACCAGTCGGGATAGCGCACTGTGACGGGAAGATAATCGTATTGGCGCAGTTGCAGGTGATGGCTTTGCAAGGATTTTAGCCAATCGACGATCGCGGTTTGGGAAGGAATTTGCACCCGCACGGGAATGTCGCTGATGGCTACACCAGCAATGCGATCGACTCCTACTAATTCGCCGGGACGGTTGGTAACGGTCGTGCCAAACAGGATATCATCTTTGCCGCTAATTTGACTTAACAATATTGCCCACGCGCCTTGCACGATCGTATTTAATGTAAAGTGATGTTGGCGACACAGCGATCGCAAGGTTGCCGTATCGATATCGGAAAGAGACGCAGTTTTGCGATCGTAGTCGTAGTTGTCGCTTTCTAAGACAGCGCGATCGAAGCCTAGGGGTGTGGGTGTGGAAAATCCGGCCAGTTCGGCTTGCCAAAATTGGACGGCGCGATCGCAATCTTGCCGTTGCAACCAGGCAATATAATCGCTGTAAGGCGGAGCCATTTCGAGCCGCAGTTTTCGCTCTTGACAGCGAGCGTCATAAATGTTAAATGCTTCTTTTAGCACCAGGGATTCCGACCAACCATCGAGTAACAGTTGGTGGTACAACCAGATAAATTGATAGGCCTTGTCTTGCAAGCGAATCAGCTTAAATCGCATCAACGGCGCAACGGAGAAATCGAACTGAAACTGCCAGTCGGCATCGAGTAGCGCTTGCCAGCGAGACTGCTGTTTTTCGGGCGAGTATTCGCGCCAATCGAGGATTTCCCAGGGTAAATTGACGGTTTCGCAGACGGTTTGCACGGCTGCACTGGGATCGTCCCAACTAAAACGACTGCGAAGGATAGGATGGCGATCGGCGACGGCTTGCCACGCCGCTTGCAAGTTTTCGACGCAGACATCGCCTTGCAGCAAGCAGGTTAAACGGCAGAGGAACCAACCCGGTTGCGGATTTTTTGCCAGCAAAGAAGCGATATCTTGTTGCAGGGGAGAAAGGGGATAAGTATCGGTTTGGATGGTAGAATGAGAAGCAGGAATAGAGTCGCGATCGATCGGTTCGACAACGGAGGCAAGTTCGGCGATCGTCTGATGTTGAAACAACTGCGGTGCGGTGACTTTTAATCCCGCTTCGTTGGCTTTAGCGACGATGGTAATTGCTAAAATAGAGTCGCCCCCGAGCTCGAAGAAGTTGTCAGCGATGCCAACTTCGTCAATACCGAGAACTTGATGCCAAATTTGTGCTAAGGTTTGCTCGATCGCCGTCTGCGGTGGGATAATTTCCGTATCGCGATCGCGCTGTGGCGGTTCCATTGCCACCAACGCCTTGCGGTTGGCTTTCCCATTGGGTAAAAGCGGTAACGCCTCCAGGAAAACAAACGCCGAAGGCACCATATAATACGGGAGTTTTTGTCGCAAGAAACTCCGCAAGTCCAAACTGGTGACAACTGCACCGCGATTGGGTAAAATATAGGCAGCCAAGTATTTCTCTCCCGGTTCGTCTTCTCGGGCGATCGCGATCGCTGCATTCACCGCCGGGTGTTCGCATAATACGGTTTCTACTTCCCCAAGTTCCATGCGAAAACCGCGAATTTTGACTTGGTTATCCACTCGTCCGACAAATTGAATGTCGCCAGTTTCGAGACGAAAAACGCGATCGCCTGTCTTGTACATTCGCGCGTTAGAATTGTTTGCAAAGGGATCTTTAATAAACCGTTGTGCTGTAATTTCAGGACGGTTGTGATACCCGCGTGCCAACCCCGCACCCGCCAGGTACAATTCCCCCGGTTCGCCGTCGGGAACGGGTTGCAAATTGTCGTCGAGAATGTAAGCCTGAGTGCCAGGGATCGGTTTGCCAATTGGCGGATCGCCGTCGCTTCCTTTTTGGGCGATGGCAATGGTAGAATAGACAGTATCCTCGGATGGCCCGTATAAATTTACCACACGATCGACGTTGGGATTTTGACGGTAAATCCGTTGTACTAAATGATTCAGCAACGGTTCGCCGCACAGGTTCACCGTCCGCACGCTAGGCGGTAAGTCGCTGCTTTTTAAAAGGTTGCTGACAACAGAGGGAACGGAGTTGACGAGGGTGACTTCATTGGCTGCGGGTGCAGTAGGGAGGTGCAGCGCATTTTCGACGACGATAATTTTTGCCCCGCAACTGAGGGTGACAAACAGTTCGTAAACGGAGAGATCGAAGCAGATCGAAGTCGAAGCAAGAACGCCAGACAGTTCTTCGCGAGTGTAGTCTTGCAACCCCCAGTCAATTAAAGCTAAAACGCTACGATGTTCGATTATCACCCCTTTTGGCTTCCCAGTGGAACCGGAGGTGTAAGTCATATAAATAATGTTGTTGGCGGTGACATTGACAACTGGATTGCCATCGGGGTAAGATCGATAGGCTTGCCAACTCGGATCCAGATATATAGGGGTAATTTTGAGTAGCGGAAGTTCGTCTGCGAGGCGATCGTCCGTCAATACCAGCGTCGTTTCGCTGTCTTCAATGGTAAACAGCAGGCGTTCTTTGGGGTAGGCGCGATCGAGAGGTAAATATCCGCCTCCCGCTTTTAAAATGGCGAAGATCCCGACAACCATTTCGATCGATCGGTTCAGGTAAACGCCGACGAGGGTTTCCGGTTTGACTCCCTTTTCTTGCAGGTAATGTGCCAGTTGGTTGGCTTGTTGGTTCAGTTCTCGATACGTCAGACGACGATCGCCGCAAACCACCGCCGTTGCTTCCGGGGTAGCTTCAACCTGCGCTTCAAAGCGGTGATGCACGCAAAGGGAGTTCGATCGATCGGGTGCCATAAGGGTTGCCAGAATATCGAATTTAGGTTTAGCACATTTCGGGGGCGAAAGCAAGCGATCGGGATAGAATGCCAAAAGGCGATCGCTTTGGGGTAAAATGAGGGCGATCGCGTTCTATATCCATCCCATGTCCGAATCGATGTCCGTTGACGCTCTGGTTAACTATGCTTGCGATCGCCGCTTGCAGCAAGATTTTCCCGAAGCGATCGCTGCTTGCAAAAAAGCCATTTTGATTGAAAGCGATCGCGGAGATCTTTATGAACTGCTCGGACGTTTTTTGCAAGATTTGGATGCGAAAGAAGCTGCCATTCGCGCCTATTCTCGTGCGATCGCGCTGCAACCGAATAGTGTAGAAACTGGAGAAGCCTATTTTCAACGCGGCAATATTTTACAAGCGACAGGAGAAGTCGAAAAAGCGATCGCGGATTATCAAAGAGTGCTACAATTTAAAGCCAATCTTCCCTATACTTACTGGAATCTAGCAGAAGCATTACAAAAACTACAGCGAAATGACGAAGCCTTATCGTGCTATCAAAAAGCACTCGAAGCCGATCCGAATGCGTTTCCCGCCGAGAAGCACTACGATATTGCTAGCCGCCAAGTGAAGCGAGGAAATATTGATGCCGCCATTCGCCTTTACGAATGGGGTTTAGCCATCGAAGCGAACCAGAGTAACACTGGCGATCGCGATATGTTATGGCGACAATATTATAATTTTGGGATTTTGTGTCGCAAACAAAAATACCTCGATCGCGCCATCGCCGCCTATCGAAAAGCACTCGAACTCAACCCTACGCCTTGGATCTATTTTAGCTTAGGTAACGCCTTGTTTGAGAAGCAAGATTTCCAGTCTGCGGCGGCTTGCTTTCAGAAGGTTGTCGATATCCATCCCGATCGCATTGAAGCCTACCAAAATCGCGGAAATTGCTTGCAACATTTACAACAATACGACGCAGCGATCGACTGTTATCTTCAGGTTTTATCCGTTCGCCCTCAGTATATCAGAACTTACAAGGCTTTAGCGATCGCCTTGCAGGATAAGGGAGAACAAGAACAGGCTTTAACCTGTTTGCAATACCAACTCCCCGCACCCTTAGAAGCGACACTCGATCGCATTAAGAAACAACGATACGAGAATGGCGATCGCCTGCGCGATCGTGCCTCCGTTCGCTATACTGCAATTCATCCTCACCAGTCGATCGTCCTCGATCCGCCAAAAACCATCGAACCGGAACTGCACGTTACTTTTAAACTCAACCGTCGCGAAATTCCCAAAACCTGCGTCGCGCAAGTCAGCAATGCTAGGGCAGTATTTGACTTCGATACAACAGTTTTCGATGCCGAAAATAAAATTGTTGAAGAAGTTTCTACCGCTTGTTTGTACGAGAAGATCTCAGCCGATAAAATTGCCAATCTCCCTTATTATAGCGAGACAGTTGCCTTTTTGTGCTTGCGATCGAGTGAAAACTATTTTCACTGGCTGTTTGACTGTTTGCCCCGCATCGAATTACTGCGTCTGGCTGGAATCAAGCTAGAAGCGATCGATCGCTTCTTTTTTATCGCCCAAAATTCCGCTTACCAAATCTCAACCCTAGAACTTCTAAATATCCCCAAAGACAAACTCCTTAGACATCCCACTCAATGTCATTTTAGAGCCGATCGGCTTTACATTCCCTCCGTTTTAGGTAAGGTGGACTCGGTTCCCACACCCTGGCAGTGCGACTTTCTGAAGCGATCGTTCCTGCCATTTGCAACAGTAAAATCGCGATCGCGCATTTATTTAAGTCGGCGATCGACCCCCTATCGTCGCGTTCTCAATGAAGATCGAGTCGTCGAATTTTTGACTCCGTTTGGCTTCCAAATTATCTATCCCGAACGACTTTCCTTTATCGAACAAGTTTCGGTAATGGCATCAGCAGACGTAGTGATTCTTCCCCATGGCGCGGGGGCAACCAATACGGTGTTCTGCAATCCAGGAACGAAGATAATCGAGATCTTCGCACCCAAATATGTAGAAGATTTTTATTGGACGATCGCCCTTCAGTGCCATCTCGATTACTATTACTTCCTCGGCGAAGATCCGCAGCAATATTACCGAGAACATAACATCCAACCGCCGCACTATCTGGCTGCTTACTGCGAAGATATCGTCGTCGATCTCAAAAAGCTGGCGGCAGTGTTAGACTTTGCAGGAGTCTCTGTTAGATATTAACACGGTCAACTGTGACTATCGCATTTCTCCTCTAGCCCATGTGTAAAGATTTATTGAAAAACTGCCGTTCTCAGGTAAAATGTAGTAAACTACCTCCCGTTGCCATCTAATGTCCACATTGATGTCTGTTGATGCTCTGGTTAGCTATGCTCGCGATCGCCAATCGCAGCGCAATTTTCCCGAAGCGATCGCGGCTTGTAAAAAAGCCATTTTAATTGAAAGCGATCGGGCAGATCTCTATCAACTTCTGGGTTGTTTGCTGCAAGATTTAGATGCGAAAGAAGCAGCCATTCGCGCCTTTTCTTGCGCGATCGCATTGCAATCTGATAGTGAAGAGGCTTATTTTCAACGCGGCAATCTTTTTCAAGCGATCGGAAATCCCGACAAGGCAATTGTAGATTACCAAAACTCTATCGCTCTGTCAACTCAAAATCCAGACACTTACTGGAACTTAGCTGAGGCTTTCAAACAACTAGGAAACAGCGATCGAGAACTCTTCTATCGCCAAAAGGCACTCGAAACTAATCCCTATGCTTTTAATGCTGAGAGCCATTATTTCATGGCAGATCGACAAACGAAGCGTGGAAATATTGACGCAGCAATTCGTCTCTATCAACTTGCAATTGCTATAGAATCCGAACAGAAAAATAACAGTAGCACTTTTGATATTTTGTGGCGGCGTTATAACAATCTTGGGATTTTGTGGCGCAAAAAAGGAGACTTCGATCGCGCTATTGCTGCCTATCAAAAAGCACTCGAACTCAATGTGAGTCCCTGGATTTATTTTAGCTTGGGTAACGTATTTTTTGAAAAGGAAGATTTTCAGGCTTCTGTTGCTGCTTTTCAAAAAGTTATTGAGTTCGATTCGGAACGAATTGAAGCCTATCAGAATTGCGGACATTGCTTTTATTTATTGCACCAGTACGATTCTGCCATAGAGTGTTATCTTCAAGTGCTGTCGGTTCGTCCCAATTATCTCAAAACCTACGAAGTTCTAGCTTCTATTTTTAAAGATCTAGGCCAACTTAATGATGCCGAGATCTGCTTGCAATATCAACTTCCTCAACATTTAGAAGTACATCTCGATCGCGTCAAACAAGAGCGATATTACCATCCCGATCGCTTGCGCGATCGTGCCTCCGTTCGCTATAGTTCGATTCATCCTCACCAGTCGATCGTCCTCGATCCGCCAAAAACCATCGAACCCGAATTGCACCTCACCTTTAAACTCAACCGTCGCGAAATTCCCGAAACCTTTGTCGCCGAAGTAACCAGTGGTCGGGCAGCTTTCGATTTTGATACCACTGTTTTTGATGCTGAAAATCGAGTCATTAAAGAAGTATCAACGGCTCACTTGTTTGACAATTTACCGCTCGATAAAATTGCCAATATTCCTTACTATAGCGGTACGGCTGCCTTTTTGTGTTTGCGCTATACCGAAAACTATTTTCACTGGCTTTTTGATTGCTTGCCTCGCCTAGAGTTGTTACGTCTCGCTGAAATCGATCTGCAACAAATCGATCGCTTCTTCTTTATAACTCATAATTTCCCTTACCAAACTTCCACGCTGGAACTACTAAACATACCAAAAGACAAAATCGTTCGCAACCCCAAAAGTTTCCACATTCGTGCCGATCGCCTTTACGTTCCCTCTATTGTAGGCCGAACTGAATCCGTGCCAACGAAATGGCAGTGCGATTTTTTAAAGCGATCGTTCCTGCCATTCGCCAACGTACAATCGCGATCGCGCATTTATTTAAGTCGGCGATCGACTCCCTATCGTCGCGTTCTCAACGAAGATCGGGTGATGGAATTTTTGGCTCCATTCGGGTTCCAGTCAGTGCGTCTAGAAAAACTTTCCTTTGTCGAGCAAGTTTCGCTCATGGCATCGGCAGAAGTCGTTATCGTGCCGCACGGTGCAGGGGCAACCAATACTGTTTTTTGCAATCCAGGAACGACAATCATCGAAATTTTTGCGCCGAATTACGTGGAAAATTTTTACTGGATTGTGGCTCTTCAGTGCCATCTAGACTATTACTACTTTGTGGGTGAAGATCCGCAGCAATATTACCAAGAACATAACATCCAACCACCACACTATCTCGCTGCTTACTGCGAAGATATCGTCGTCGATCTCAAAAAGTTAGCGGCCGTGTTAGACTTGGTGCAAGTATCGGGTAGAGGTTAGTTACGAAAATTATCGTAAATATTTATAGCTGAGAGGCCCCGATCGCCTCAAAATCCGGTATCTTAAAAAGGGACGATCGTCCCGCTCCCCCGTCAAATTTCAGCGAATTGTGATCGATAAGACCATGACCTTGGATGCTTTCGCACCGATCGCCCCAGAATGGACTCGAAGCGCCGTTCACGTCCACGACTTTTGTTGTCCGAAATGCGGATCTACCTCTCGAGAGGCGCAGCGCGTTTGGCTCAACCGTCGATCGCCCGTCTACACCGAAGATTACCGCAAAATGTGGCAAGAATTTTATCAGTGTCACTGCGGTTGTGCGTGGTGGGCTTGGAGTACCGATCGCCCCCTACCGGAAACCGAGGATAATAATGAGTAATTGGGGTAGGGAAACGAGAACATCGGTGGCAAGAATATTGATTGCTTGGGCGCGTGACCCCACCTACACTGACAGGTTAGGTGGGGTCACGCGCCTGCTACTGAGGGGAGTCTTGGGTCTGAATATAATGAATTAAAGTTTCTAATGGAACTTGAGATCCGACTGAGATCGCTGTATAAGCTCGACTCCAAAAATAAGGTTTCCAAAAGT
>CAKZKB010000391.1 GCA_937121005.1 uncultured cyanobacterium
GAAATTGCCGACGATCGCCCCTAACGATCGCGATCGTATTTTGCGACGACGATCGTCGATCGGTTTGGCGGTTTCGGCGCGATCGCTTTCGATAAAAATAATACCGTGAATGTGGTTTGGCATCACCACGAAGGCATCTAATGTTACAAATGGGAAATAATTTGGCAATCGCTCCCAAACGGATGTTACCATTTGCGCGATCGCGTTGGGATACATCATATCTTCTCGAATTTCGCCCAACCAACACTCGCGACGATAACAGCACAATGTCACAAAATAAGCGCCGGACATTGTATAATCGTAATGCGGCAATCGGATCGATCGACGATGATGTTTGTTCGGATCGAATTTCATACCAATCATTTTTCCCTCTGTAGGGGCTAGGCATTGTCATCGATCGCGATTGTTTTTTACAGAAATGAACATGGACAATGCCTCGCCCTCTGCCATGGACATTATCACCGATCGCGATTGTTTTTTACAGGAACGAACATGGACAATGCCTCGCCTTCTCGCCCTTCAATAATGTCGCGATCGTCTCCATTGTTGCATTGGGCGACGCATTCACCATCAATGTTGATACCAAGTTTGTCCATTTTTCGGTGCGAATGCGTAGCCCCTACAGTGGGGGCGATCGATGTTGTTTTCTACGGAAATTGACAGAGACAATGCCTCGCCCTCCAATAATGTGGCGATCGCTCTTTTTGTATCGATGTTGTCCATTGTGGGATTGGGCGAAGCAAAGAGTTTATCCAGTCGCGAGGGCGTACCGTTGTAGCAAAAAATCCACCGCTTCGGGTAAATTATAAACCACTCGTTCGGGTCGATCGCGTTCCAAAGAACGACGATCGCGGATACCACTGAGAACGGCGATCGTTCTAATGGCACAACTTTGGGCGGCGACGAGATCGGCTTCTGTATCTCCCACCATCCACACTTCATCGGCGGGAGGAAGTTCTTCGATCGCCCGGACCATTAGTTGGGTTTTATCTTCAATATCGGTGGTTTTCTCCTGTTCGTTTTCGATGCAGTAGCGTCGATCGGGCGGGAAAAATCGTTCTAAATTCCACCGAGAAATGGCTTCGTCGAGATCGCGGCGGCGGCGCATGGTGAGTACCGCCAAATCGAAACCGCCCCGTTGCGCCTGTTCTAAAGCCGCGATCGCCCCCGGTACCAGCCGATCGCGATCCAAATAACTGCGATCGTGAACGGTTTGGCGGCGCAACCGGGCAAACATCCCCGCCTGTGCCGGATCCACGCCCGAACGAATGGCGATATCCCGTTCGGGAACCCGCGCCCGCTTCAGTTGCCAAAACTCCTCTTTTGACAAGACTCTTATGGGGCGATCGCCCTCGGCGCAATGCTGCAAGCAGAACTGGTACACCTGGTAGTAGCGCTCGGACACATCGGCGATCGGCCCGTCAAAGTCAGTAATCAGTCGGAGCATAGCACTTCTGGAGACGTAGCTTGTTAAGTTTTATCACAAAATGGGCTAAAATTACCCTTCCTTACGGCAGAGTCTCGACTTTCTTGCCCCTTCCCTCGTTTTTCGAGGTGTTCTTTGTTAAAATCTAGTATAAGTCAAAAGGGGAAAAAGATCGATCGTGCAATATCTCGTTGCCGTTTTATCCGACCGCATCCAGGCAGAAGCCGCCTATACTGCCTTAGAAAAAGAAGGCTTAACCACCAACGATCGCGTCACAATTCTGGGGCGCGGGTATCAAACTGCTGACGAATTTGGACTCATCGACCCCAACGAAGCGGGACGCAAGCAAGCCAAGTTTATGGCCTATTGGTTGATACCTTTTGGATTTGCCGGAGGTTACGTTTTTAACGTGCTGACGGGGTTGCAACCGTTTCCTGGTGGCGAGTTTGGCAACCACATCATCGGTGGCGTTTTAGGAGCGATCGCCGGGGCGATGGGCAGCGTTTTTGTCGGCGGTGGGGTCGGAGTTGCTTTCGGTTCTGGGGACGCACTTCCCTATCGCAATCGCTTGAACCAAGGCAAGTATTTGATTATCGTTGAAGGCTCGAACATTACCATCAACAAAGCCACGCGCGTACTGCGGCAGTTTTCGCCAGAAAATCTGCAAGGCTACAGCGAACCCCTACGTCAAAATTAAGGAGAACGGCAATGCCAAAACGGGGAGAGTTTCTCTGTTTGCAAACCGAACGGCTACAGTTAATGCCCATGACAGCCGAAGCCATGGAAGACCTGGTAAAACGGGTTTCTAAGGGCAAACCCTTGATGCAAATGGCCGCAGAAGGCTGGCCGTCTTCCCAGGTTTTGGAAGTATTACCTACCTTTGCAGCGAAGTTAAAAAAAGCACCGTCACACCTCGGTTGGTACGTTTGGACGGTGATTCATCCCGATGTCGGAGCGATCGGCAGTATGGGATTTGGTGGCAAACCTAATGCCAAAGGAGAAATTGTTCTAGGCTACGAAATCGTGCCGCAATATCGCCAGAAAGGATACGCCACAGAAGCAGTTTCGGAACTGGTGAAATGGGCATTTTCTAAAATTGCCGTGAAGCGCATCGTCGCCTTTTGCCCGGAAGATAACATTCCCTCGGTCAAAATTTTAACCCGTTTGGGAATGCAGCGCGTCGAGCAAGTTGAAGAACCCGAACTCCCCAATTCTCAAGTGTGGAAATGGGAGATAACCCGACAACAATACCGCAAGTAGACCCATTTATGTTACCCAGAGACGAATTGTTAAAAAGCGTTGACGATCGCGATCGCATGGCCCGGATTCTCGATCGCGCTGAAGAAGCCATCAAAACTTGGGAAGTCACCCCAACCGACTTTCTTTCGCCTCCCGATTTTGCGGACGCAAAATTGATGTTCGATCGCCTGACAGAAGTCAAAGCGATCGCCTGGGGAGGGTTTCCTCAAGCCGAACGCCAACGCTTGGCGATCGCCCGTGAAGAGTTACCGTTAGACACTGAAAATGTGGCGATCGCCGCCATTGAAATTGCCGGAAATTTCCTCTTCGATACGGCAACCCATCGCGACTTTTTGGGGTCGATGTTGGGAACCGGAATTGTCCGGGAAAAAACCGGAGATATCGTTGTTTTAGGCGAACGGGGGGCGCAGGCGATCGTGGTTCCCGAACTGGTAGAATTTTTGGAAACCAGCCTGGTACAAGTGCGATCGGTTCCGGTGAAAGTGCGGCAAATTCCTGTAGACGAACTGAAAATTCAACCGCCAAAGCGCAAAGAAATGACCACCGTAGAAGCCTCTATGCGCCTAGACGCGATCGCCTCAGCCGGGTTTGGAATGTCGCGCAGCAAAATGGCCGATCTCATTACCAGTGGCGACGTGCGGATTAACTGGAAAGAAGTCACCCAAGCCAGTCATACTGTTAACTCGGGGGATTTAATCGCCGTTCGCGGAAAAGGACGCTTGGAAATTGGCGACGTGGCGGTGACGAAAAAGCAGCGCTATCGCATCAATCTGGTACGATTGAAATAGGGCGATCGTTCATCTCTTACCCAACCGACTTGAGGTGTAACGGTGTACAATTTTACCTGAGCGATCTATAATTGTTTGTAGTCTCTACGTGCCGAGAAGGGGACAGAATGACAGCAATCCAACAACTGACTGCTATTATCGAGCGAGAAGGCGATGGCTATGTCTCGCTTTGCCCAGAACTTGACATTGCCAGTCAAGGAGATTCTGTAGAAGAGGCTAAAAGCAATTTAATGGAAGCAGTTCAATTATTTTTTGAAGTTGCAGATGACTCCGAGATCGAACACCGTTTGCACGCAGAAGTGTTTGTGACTAGACTGGAGGTTCCTATTGGGTAAGCTGCGAGTTTTATCGGGACGAGAGGTTTGTCAGATTTTGTCCGATCGCGGTTTTGTTGAAGTACGACAACGGGGGAGCCATATTATCATGCAACTTAAGACTAATGAAAGAACTATCACCGTTCCCATTCCAAACCATAAAGAGTTAAAAATGGGGACATTAAAATCAATTATTCGTCAGTCGAACTTACCACGCGATCTTTTTGAACTACAATGACATCTAGTGCTACAGCCGTTTGGCTGCAAGAACGTACCGAACTCGGTATTTTACCGATGTCCGTTCTCGATGCGATCGCGGAGGAAACCCACGAAATTACCATTTCTGCTAACAGGCGTTTGGTCTTGGAAAATACGCCTCCCGCAGCCTTATATATTCTCAAAACTGGGCGACTCGAACGCTATCGGACGAGTAAAACCGCCTCAGCCAACGCCGTCAGCTTGTTACCCGGTGCGGTGGTTCACTTACAAGAAATTTTACTCGATCGCCCGGCCCAAAATACAGTCATTACCCTTACTGATTGTACCCTCTGGAGACTCGATCGCGATCGCTTTTCCGAACTCGCCAAACAGCATCCCGAAATTTCGCGCATCTTTTCCCAACAGTTGGCACAACAACTCGATCGCGTAGAAGAAACCCTCGCTTACGAACGCGATCGGCAAGTACAACTGCGCCCCTATTTAGTACCCAAAGCCCGTCGGGGAGTCATTGGAAATAGTCGCTACGCCGTGCGCTTGCGCCAACAAATTAAAACCGCATCTCGCGATCGCGATCCGGTGTTTGTATTCGGCGAACCGGGGTTAGAAAAAGATAACATTTCTGCTTTAATTCATTTCGGTTCGCCCTGGCGACGAGAGGCGATCGTCCAACTTCCAAGCGGTTTAATGCAAAAAAGCGGCGCGGAACTATTCGGCCGAGAAGGGGGAAAACCGGGCATTTTGGAATTGGTAGGCGAAGGAACTATCATTTTAAATAACATCCAAGACTTACCCGAACAACTACATCCCCAACTATTCCAACTGCTGAAGACAGGGACGTATTTCCCCATCGGTTCGGAAGAGAAGCGCCTGTGCAATGCTAAAATTATTCTCATCTCCGAACAGCCGCTTTCTGAGTTTCAGAAGTTGAGCAAACACCGCATTAAAACGCCACCGCTACGAGTTCGTAAAGCGGATATCGAAGCCTACGTTAACTACTTTATCAGTTTGTATTGTCGCGCCAAAGGGTTGCCCAAACCAACAGTAACCCCGGAAGCCTTGCGACGCTTGCAAGGATACGATTTTCCTCGCAATATTGTCGAACTTAACGAACTGGTCGATCGCGCGATCGTGCAAGCCAACCAAGCCGAAGAACTGACGGAAGAAATTTTTTGGTCGGTGGAAAGTAAAAAACGACGCTTTCGCTATAACCTGTTAAAAACGGGAAGCTGGCGACAGTTTTTGCGAAGTCCCTGGTGGCCCGATCGCCTCAACTATTGGTTTACGACTTGGTTTTTTGCCCTTGTCGTCACTATACTCTTTATCGGGCCGCAAAACCGCCAAGAAAACTTTGCCCTAAACCTATTTTGGGCCTGGTGGTGGCCCCTAATTTTGATTGGGTTTCCCTTCGTCGGACGAGTTTGGTGCGCTATTTGTCCGTTTATGATTTACGGCGAAATTACCCAAAAGTTGTCTTTATGGCTGTTTCCGCGACAACTGAAAAAATGGCCGCGACAGCAAGCCGATCGCTGGGGAGGGTGGTTTCTGTTCGCCCTATTTGCCGCCATTTTCCTGTGGGAAGAACTGTGGGATTTACCTAACACCGCCTATCTTTCTAGTTGGCTGCTGTTGTTGATTACCGCAGGCGCGATCGTCTGTTCTTTGATTTTTGAACGGCGGTTTTGGTGTCGCTATTTGTGTCCCATTGGCGGCATGAACGGCTTGTATGCTAAACTGTCAATGACCGAATTGCGGGCGCAGCAAGGCATCTGTTCGGCGGAATGTACCACCTATCAATGCTATAAAGGCGGGCCGCAAAAAGGTGAAGGAATGGAAACCAACGGCTGTCCTTTATATTCCCATCCGGCGCAGTTACAAGATAACCGCGACTGCGTGTTGTGCATGACTTGTTTGAAAGCCTGTCCCCATCGATCGGTAGAATTAAATATCCGTCCTCCCGCGATCGAACTGTGGACGAGTCATACCCCTCGCGCCGACGAAGTGGCACTTTTGCTGTTATTGTTGGGGGGAATCTTTCTACACCGCTTAACCGAAATTAACGATCGCCTCTCTCTCGGCTTTGATTTAACTCAGTTTATCCCCCATCTGGAACTGTCTTTACTGGCACTTATCGTCCCTTCTGCCTTCGTTATTGGCATTTACGGGCTGATGCGGTTGCTACCTTTGCAGCAAAAGTATCCCTCTTTTGTAGCGCAAACTTACAGTTATCTACCCCTGGTTCTAGGGGGTACGCTCGCTCATTATCTAGACTTATTTTTAGGCGAAGCAGGGCGTATCGTTCCCGTCACCTTGGCAACTTTTGGGTATAGCAGTGCGAACTTGCCCGTTTGGGTTGCCCATCCCGCCGTCACGGAATTTTTGCAGGGAACGACGCTAATTGTTGCCGCATTTTTAAGCATCGTTCTCGCCCGTAAAATCTCTCGCAAGTCTTTCTGGCAATTGCTGCCCTTGCATTTGGGGACGATCGCGATCGCGGCCTCGTTATGGTATTTAATTGTAAGCTAAGGAAAGATATATGTCAACCCCAAAACCATCGATCGTCCGTCCCGCGAAATTGAGCGATGCCGAAGCAATCCGCACCATTTATAACTACTATGTCGAGAAAACGATCGTTACCTTTGAAACCGAACTTGTCACCACAGAACAGATGCGCGATCGCATTCGAGAAGTCACAAGTTACTCGCATTGGTTCGTCGCTGAATCTGCTAATGGCATCAATGGTTACGCTTACGCTTGCCAATGGAAAAGCCGTTGCGGATTTCGATTTACCCTTGAAAGTACCATCTATGTATCGCCTCATGCTGTCGGTATTGGCATTGGCCGCACGCTTTATGCTAAACTTATTTCGACGTTGCGCGATACGAAATTTCATGCGATCGTCGCTGGTATTGCCCTTCCCAATCCAGCTAGCATTGCTTTACACGAAAAAATGGGATTTGAAAAAGTTGCCCACTTCCCGCAAGTGGGTTGGAAGTTCGATAAATGGATCGATGTCGGTTACTGGCAGTTGATTCTCGATAAAATGTAGGTAAAAATTCAGGTTAGTCTCCTCTCGTTGCGTTCCTCTGGGGCGCAACGAACTGTGGAGGCTCTGCCTCATGTAAAATGGAGGCAGAGCCTCAAGAATTACGTTCCCTGGCAGAGCCAGAGGAACGAGGGAAGGGGGATCGGTATCGCTTAAAGATGATATAATTGATAAAACATCCCTCGATCGCCTAAGAGACAAACACCCATGATTGCCACACTCCATCGCCTTGCTGACAGTTTAGAGTCGAGAATGGAAGACTATTGGACGTGCTACAGACAAGGACAAAGGTTAGAAGACGAAGAAGACTATAACGGCGCGATCGCCTGTTACGAAGCTGCCCTTTTAGCACGCCCCAACGACTATTGGGCCAGCTATCGCAAAGGTAGCACGTTGGCAGCAAGCGGACAATATCGAGAAGCCCTAGAAACCTTCGATCGCGTCTTAGAAATTCGCCCGGATGACTACTGGACGATCTATAGTTACGGCTGTATTTTACTCGAAGAACTCAACTGGTTTGAAGCAGCCCTCGATCGCTTCGAGAAAGCCTTAGAATTGCGCCCTCGCGACTATTGGGCTAGCTATCGAAAAGGAGATGCGCTGCGCCACCTCCAACGCTACGAAGCGGCGATCGCGGCTTACGATCGCGCCTTAGAACGCGATCGGGACGACTATTGGTGCTGGTATCGCAGTGGCGATGCGTTTCGCTATTTGCACCGCTACGAAGAGGCATTATTTCGCTACGATAAAGCCCTCGAAATCGACCCGCAAGCGCGTTGGGCAAGTTACAAAAAAGCCGAATCTCTGCGGCATTTAGGGCGATATGCCGAAGCCGTCGCCAGTTACGAAAAAGCCATCGAACTCGACGATCGCGATCCGTTTGCCTGGTACAATCAAGCCTGTTGCTACGCCTTACTGGGTTGTCTCCAAGAAGCGGTTCAAAGTTTGCAATGGGCAATTAGTATCGATGGCGACACCTATCAATCTCTCGCCCGAGACGATAAAGATTTCGACTCCATTCGCGACGAACCCGTTTTCGCCGCGATCGTCGGTACGGGCGGATGGTAATATTAACGAGCGATCGTGGCGCAAGTGTGGTACGATCGCAGTTTGTATCGCTCGAAGTCGCTTGCAATGGCAGAAACCTTTCTCTTTAACGCCCTGCGTGCCGCCACCGACGAGGAAATGGCCCGCGATCGCACTGTATTCGTCCTCGGTGAAGACGTGGGGCACTACGGTGGTTCCTACAAAGTCACCAAAGACCTCTATAAAACCTACGGCGAATTACGCCTCCTCGATACGCCGATCGCCGAAAACAGCTTTACGGGAATGGCTGTCGGTGCGGCGATGACGGGGTTGCGTCCCATTGTCGAAGGCATGAACATGGGGTTTTTGTTGCTCGCATTCAACCAAATTGCGAACAATGCGGGAATGCTGCGCTACACCTCTGGCGGTAATTTTACCCTACCGATGGTCATTCGCGGCCCTGGGGGCGTGGGGCGACAGTTGGGTGCAGAACACTCCCAACGCCTCGAGGCTTATTTCCAAGCCGTTCCGGGACTAAAAATTGTCGCCTGTTCTACGCCGTATAATGCTAAAGGATTGCTCAAGTCTGCCATTCGCGACAACAATCCGGTTCTCTTTTTCGAGCACGTTCTTCTCTACAATCTCAAAGAAAACTTACCCGACGAAGAGTATCTTGTCCCCCTCGATAAAGCAGAAGTGGTGCGATCGGGTAAAGATGTCACTATTTTAACCTACTCGCGAATGCGCCATCACGTTTTGCAAGCGGTTAAGGGCATGGAAAAAGAAGGCATCGATCCAGAAGTCATCGATCTGATTTCACTTAAACCCATCGATCTCGAAACCGTTGGCGAATCGATCCGCAAAACCCATCGCGTGATTATCGTCGAAGAGTGCATGAAAACCGGAGGAATTGCGGCTGAATTGATTGCATTAATTAACGACAACTTTTTTGACGAATTAGATGCCCCGGTACTTCGCTTGTCGTCTCAAGATATTCCTACGCCGTACAATGGTAAGCTGGAAAACTTGACGATCGTCCAACCCGAACAAATTGTCGAAGCCGCCCAAAAAATGGTGCAGGCTTTGGTGTAAAGGGGGTATTGGGAGATATCAAATCCGGTTAAACAGAGATACAATCTGGTAGGGGCAAACCCCCTGTGGTTGCCCCCTCGCCAACATCTAGACGGGGTAGGCACGGGGGCACTACCCCTACAGACCCTACAAATTATATCATAATTCGTAAGGATTTAGGTATGCGAGGCTAAACGGGTGTAGAAACCCGGTTTCTCGCTTATAGCCGGACAAAATCCGAGTTTTTCCCTTTAGAAACCGGGTTTCTCTGTACCACCTGAATGCTTGCCCTAATTCACCCTTACCCAATAGGATCGATTTGACCGAAAAGCCATCTGAGTTTATCCTATTTATCTGTGGTTGCATTATCTGTGGTTGCCAAGATTGAGTGACGATCGTCCCTTGTTAAGCTGGCTTGTCGCCGGATTTTACGTGCTGTTGACGCTGCTTCCCGACAGCAGTACCCTCGTGCTATCCTGGCCTTGGGTGCTGTTGTGGCAAGTAGCATTTGCAAGCGCGATCGCCTGGTGTTTGCTGTTACTCGCCAAAGGCAAACTGCAACGCTTGGGGTACGGTTTGGACGCGATCGCGGCTTTATTTGGCTTGAGTCTCATCCTGTCAACCATTTTTTCCCCATTTCCCCGTCATGCGGTCTGGAACAGTGTCACCGCAGTGGGGTTTCTAGCTGCATTATACGCCCTGAAGTCACAACTTGCAACTGCCGAAATGCGAGAACGGCTGCTGACTTGGCAAGGCTATCTCAGCGTCGCTTTTATCGTCGAAAGTCTGCTACTGTGGGCGAACCAGACTTATTTTCCTGAAATCCAAAAGCTGCAACAGTTCCAGCGTTTGGGAGTCGATCTCGGCTACGACTTCTCTATTTTAGAACTGCGAAATTGGGCTCCGATCGGTCATCAAAATTACGTCGCCGGATACCTGTTACTCGCCTTACCATTGCTGGCAAGTTTGGCAGCATTACAGCAGGGTTGGCGGCGATGGTTGTGGGTGTCGGGAACGGTTCTCGGAGTGGTAGATCTATACACGACAAGTTCTCGCGGCGGCTGGTTGGGGTTGGCAGTCTTTCTCTGTTTTGTAGGGGGCATTGTCGGCTGGCGATCGAAACTGCCTCGCTGGAAATTGGGGACGATTTGCGGGGGCGCGATCGCGGTTTTTGCCTTAGTTATTGTCACCAACAATCGCTTTATCTCTCTGATTTCAGGTCTTCTCAAAGGTGAAGGCGGCGGCGAACTTTCTTACCGCATCATTACGGCGGTGACAGGTTGGGAAATGGGGGCGAGTCAGTGGTTAACAGGAACCGGACTCGGTAGCGTTCCATTATTATATCAAAAGTTTCGTCCTTTTTGGGCCGGGAGAGAAGCCGAACTCGCCTACCAACTGCACAGTACCCCGGTACAAATTTGGGCCGAGTTGGGACTGTTGGGAACGATCGCTGCATTGGGGACGATCGCGATTTTTGCGTACATTTGTTCTCAAAAATTGCCTGAAGATACCGCAAAAAGCGATCGCCTCTTCCGCTACAGCTTGAGTGGCGCATTAGTTTCTTACCTAGTTTTCAGTTTAACCGATTTCCAACTGGATCTCGTGCCAATTACCGGGATTTTAATCATTTATATTGCCATTCTCAGCAGTCTCTTCTCCCCCCCTCCCCCCCTCTCCCCCTCTCCCACTCACAAATACATCGCCCTCGCCTTGACTGGAGTCGCGATCGCGGTTCTTTTTTGGCTGGTTCCCACCCATCGATCGTGGCAACTTTCTAGTAACGCCTTTCTTGCCCTTTCTCCCCCAAACCCGCAAGTCGATCGCTTTGTTAATCAACTCGATCGCGCTGCGGAAATTGCCCCTTGGGAATCTTACTATCGATATCAATTGGGATGGCAATTGGCAGAACTGGGGAACCGAGAACAGGCGATCGCCAACTTCCAAGCCGCAAACGCCGTCTCTCCCTATCGCGAATTTGGCAGCAGCAATTTAGGCTGGTTGTTGTTAGCCAACGATCCAGAACTGGCGACCTCGAATTTAGCGCGATCGACCCAATTAGTCCCAGCCAAACGCGGCGTATTTTACCTGTTGGGACTTGGTTTTTTAGCACAAGATAAAGAAGCAAACACCATCGAAGCCCTCACCTTAGAAGTGTTGCGCGATCCGCAATTTGCCACCAGTCCGTTATGGCAAGAATCGCCCTTACTCGAACGGCGCGATCGCGTTTTTGCCCAAGTCGATCGCGCCTACACCGCTTGGATCCAAGAGAGTCCCGACGAGAATTTTACCCGCTACCTGCACCAAGTTCGCGGGGCGTTGCGTTGGTGGCGAGGTAATTTTAATGCAGCCAAAGAAGACTGGGAAAAGTGGGGAACACCGTTGCAACAAACGATTTTGGAACTGTCTGTAAACGCGGAAGAGGGAGAAGATTTTGCGTCGCTACAACCCTCCGAACGCAATGCGATCGCCGCTTGGCAACAACCCGACGATCGCCTGCGGTTGTTGCAACAGGCTTGGATTGCTGCCGAACGCCAACCCCTCGGCGATAATATCGTGCAAACTTGGTTGGTTCCCATGGCGAATGCCGAAAGTTTTTACGAGTGGCTGACACAGTACCCGCCGACGCTGACGTACCGCCGAACTCGCGCCGGGTTTGGGGTTCTCAGCCGCCACACTGACGGTTTTGCGCCTCGAGACTTCCCGGTGTGGGTAGAAAATGCCGCGATCGCCTATTTTTTCCCGGACTTGTTTCCCTCCCCGGAATATTTGCCTGCCCTCGATTTTCGCTTGCAACCGCGACGCGATCGACTCTTGGATCGAAAGTAAAAGTCTATCCAAAGGTAGATGCGCTGCGATCGCATTATAATATAAAAACAACAACGTTGCCGAACGATCCAGTATTATATGGAACGAATTCTCCAAATCGAATTTCTGGCCAATCAAATCTCCGACTATGCCATTGCTGTCGCGATTGTCATTGTCGGTTTCGTCGCCATTCAAATTTTCAAGGTTATCTTAACAAAATCCTTGAAGCGATGGGCAACCCAGCGATCGACGCCTGTCGATAATACCCTCATCCGTTTGGTGGAAAAGGCGATCGTCCCCTTACTTCAGATTGGTGTGGTTTATGTCGCCATTGCCAACCTCACCCTCCATCCGATTTTAGCACAGACCGTCCGAGTGGTTGCCGTTTTTGCTGCCACCTTTATCGCCATTCAATTACTTTCCCATATTGCCGAATATCTACTGCGATTGTATTTGCTGCGCCAAGATAACCCTAATTTAGAGCAGAGTTTGGATGCCTTCGGGCCTGCCATTCGGGTCATCTTATGGGCGATCGGGATTATTTTTCTCCTCGATAACTTAGGCTTTAATATTTCTGCGATCGTCGCCAGTTTGGGAATTGGTGGTGTGGCCATCGCCTTGGCTTCCCAAGGCTTGTTACAGGATTTGTTTAGCTATTTTTCCATTCTGTTCGATCGCCCCTTTGAAATTGGCGACTTTATCATCGTAGGCGACTTTGCGGGCACCGTGAAAGACATTGGCATCAAGACCACTCGCCTGGAAAGTTTGAGTGGCGAAGAGGTTGTCTTTCCCAATACGGATCTGACCGGATCGCGGTTGCAAAATTTCAAAAAAATGCAGCAGCGACGCATTGCATTTAAGATTGGAGTCGTCTACGAAACACCTCTCGAACAAGTGCAAGCCATTCCCGATATTATTAAAGAAATCGTCAGCAATATCGAGGGCACGAGCTTCGATCGCGCTCATTTTAGCGAGTACGGCGATTTTAGTCTCAACTTCGAGATTGTCTATTTTGTCGTCAACAGCGACTTCGCTTTGTACATGGATATCCAGCAGAAAATCAACTTAGCCTTGTTTAAAGAATTTGCCGATCGCCGGATTGAATTTGCCTACCCCACCAACGTCA
>CAKZKB010000392.1 GCA_937121005.1 uncultured cyanobacterium
TACCCAACAACCGCACATTGATGGTGTTGGGTTTTCATGCTTCAACCCAACCTACACTCAGAAGATTTGACGATCGATCGCCTAAACAAACCCGAAGCCGAGATGTTCGACAAGAATTTTAGTGCCAATGGCGATTAGCATAGCACCGCCTAAAATTTCGATTTGATTTTGGCAAGCATTCCCGAATTGGTGTCCGATAAAAACGCCAACGAATGAGAGAACAAAGGTAACGATGCCAATAATGCTGGCGGCGGTGGCGATGGAAATATGCAGGACTGAAAATCCTAAACCTGTTGCCAAGGCATCGATACTGGTGGCAATTGCCAACAGTAACAATGTTTGCATCTGCAAGGGATTAACAGCAGGTTTGGCATCCTCTTCTTGCCACGCTTCGTAGATGGTTTTGCCACCCAAAAAGCCTAACAGCAAAAAGGCGAACCAGTGGTCGTAGCGGGCGATCGCGTTGCGAAAGCTCAGACCGCAAACCCATCCTAATAAGGGCATGATACCTTGAAACAGGCCGAACAGTAAAGCGATTTTTAGGGCTTTGTTGGCTGTGAGGTGGCGGATCCGAAAGCCGCTCGCAATGGCAACGGCAACAGCATCGGCAGACAAACCTAACGCAATAAGGACGATCGCGAACAAACTCATTTCCGGGTTAACAAAACGGGACGGCTTGTCTCCAGGATAGCAAGTTTATGCGTCGATTTGTTTCATAATTGTCTCATGTTTGACCTGGGGCGCGATCGCCTTCACTTCAGTTTACCAGAAACGAGGCAACTACACCACCAGCCAACCAAATATAGGAGAGAATGGCCAGATAAAACAAGACCCGTTCGATGATGCTTTGTTTGCCACCGCCATGATGGTGATGGTGCTTTTCTTTGTCGCTACCGCCAAACCGCAACCAGGCTAATACACCTGTAATCGCTAAGAATGCCAGATTTAACCAGAAGGTATAATCGATAGCAAATCGTTGGCTTTGTTCGGTGGTGTTGCTGGCTGTATGTTGGGGTAAAATCCCGGCGGCGGCGAAGCCATAGTGCATGACGATCGCGGTAGCAACTAAGGCTCCTAAAAACACAGCCAGGATATAAAGTGCCAGTTTCCAACCGTAATATTTAGCATTGATGCGAATCACGGGAAACACCACCAGATCGCTGAAGATAAAGGCCATCACTCCGGCAAAGGATACGCCATTGCTATACAGTACAGACGCTAAAGGAATGTTTCCCATAGAGCCAATAAAGGTAAAAAATGCGGCTACTGGCCCGACGATCGTATTTTCGAGAATGGCGAGGAAGCTCGGATTTTCCGATCCCGTTCCCGTAAACAGAAACTGAAAGAAAGAATTGGGAACGAAGGCGGCAATAACTCCAGCAACCGTGAAGCCGAAAGTCACATCTTTCCAAACCATTTTCCATTCCATAAAGTATTTGCGAGCCACTTGCTTCCATCCTTTCAGGCTCGAAATCTTCTCTTTCCAGTCGGGAACGTCTTTACCGTTTTCGTTTGTCCCTTCTTGTTTCTGAAGGTTTCTTTGCGTATTTTTAATCAGCTTCTTCGGGCGCGTGAGGCTGACAATTAACCATGTAAATAAAATTAGTAAAATGCCGCCGATATATTCACCGACGACAAACTGCCAGCCGAGAAAAATTGCAATCACAAACCCCAGTTCGATGACGAGATTAGTTGAAGCCAACAAAAAGGCGAGGGAGGGAATAAACCCCGCACCTTTTTTAAATAACGCTTTGGTGGTTGCGAGGGCAGCAAAACTGCACGAACTGGAGATAAAACCGAAAAACGTGCCTAGAAAAACGCTACCGCCTCCGGCTTTTCCCATCGATCGCTGCATTCGTTCGCGGGTGACAAAAACCTGAATGGCGCTACTGACAATATAGCCTAAAACGAACGCCCACAGAGCCGTCCAAAAAAAGCTGAGAGAGGTGAGTGCAGCTTCGCTGTATCGTTGCCAAAAATTCATAATTGTTCGCGATCGTGCTTTTCTGCTTATTGCTGTTACTTTATCTATCTCGATGCCGCGATCGCATCTACCAATTGAGGTAGAGGTTGAATTGATTGTCACCCATGCTAGACAAGGGAAAGCCCCAGAGTTGCCATCCCTTGTAGTATTATCGGACAGTCGGGCGACGATCGTATTTTGCACGATCGCGATACGATGAGGAGAGCTTCAGGAAGTCTGCTTTTGTTCTGCTACAATGGTAACTATTAGATTGTTGGCTCTCAGGCGGGGGCTGTCGAAGTTTCCAAGGATGAAAGTGTCGCAGGCTATGGGATAATGACTTTAATTGTTGTCACCGGCCCGGCGCGATCGGGAAAAAGCGAATTCGCCGAAACCCTGGCCCGCGATAGCGGCCGGTCTGTTACTTATATTGCCACCTCGCGCGTGGATACGGACGATCGCGAATGGGAAACCCGGATCGATCGCCACCGCCGTCGCCGTCCCCCCGCGTGGGAGACCCGAGAAGTCCCGGTGGAACTGGCTGCGGCGGTTGCTGCTGCGGACGGTTCGGGTTGCGTCTTAGTAGACTCGTTGGGAACCTGGGTCGCCAATACCCTCGATCGCGAGGAAGAGGACTGGAATATTTTATGCGACGATTTGCGCCATTCTCTGTTGCAAACCTCCGCAACCGTCATTTTAGTGGCTGAGGAGACGGGGTGGGGAGTCGTGCCAGCGTACCCCATCGGACGCAAATTCCGCGATCGCTTGGGAATGTTGGTACGCCAACTCGGGGCCGCGTCGGATACCACCTATGCCATTGTTGCAGGTTACGTCCTCAATTTGACTCAGTTGGGTTTCCCCCTCGGCGATCGCTTGGCAAAACCTTAATACAATCTCTAAAGTCTGCACTCACTACTGTCGTAAAATTCGTTAAGATTGAAATAGGACAGACAATTGAATATCTATCCAAAGTTGGAAAACGGTGCGATCGCGTTCTTTATAAATTTCAATTGGCTGTATCCGAGGGAAAATCCTCTGTTGTAAAACGGTGTTTTTAAATATGTCTTCTCCGAGTTCCGTCAAACAATATCTCGCCTGCTGGTTTCAGCTAGGCAAACGGGTCGTCGCCAACAACGGACAGAAGACGATCGCGCCGGGAACTGTACTGCGTGGCAATGGATACAGCCAAGACTTTGAAGAGTGCTGGCAGTATTTACAATCTTCCGAGTCGGGAGATTGCTATTTAGAAGGAACCCACGAAACCATTGCCGATTTAATGTCCGATCGCTGGGAAATTACGGAATGCGGTCGCTGCGATATGCCGATTCCCATGCGATCGAAGGGAATTCCGGCCGAATGCTGTCCCTGTCACGATTTGCCCAGCTGGCCTAACAATAGTTTACCGCTCCCGCGAGTTCCTGTCAATACCCAATCCTATTTACGGGATTTGAACGATCGTTTGCTGGAAAAAGCGCGATCGCAACGCAACGGCGATCGTCAAGAAGAACTTCCTTTGTGCTGGCGAGAAAGCCTCACTCGATCGCGTTAAGCTGTTTTTAAGGTTGCTAACAAGCGATCCACAACCGCATCGAGACGCACGGAATGAGAGGCTTTCAGCAACAGGCGATCGCCAGGTTTAAGAAAGATTTGCACCTCGCTAGCTAAGTTCTGGCGTTCCGCTTCTCCGCCGCATTCTCGCACCTCGATCGTGGGAATTCCTGTCGCACCTGCGGCCATGGCTTCGGCTTCGGGGCGATCGGCGTAAATAAATAGGGCATCTAAGTTTAAATCTCGCGCTTTCTCTCCGACTTGGCGATGAAATTCTAAGGAGCGATCGCCCAGTTCTTTCATGGTTCCCAACACGGCAATTTTGCGCGTTCCGGGAGTCTGCGCCAGTAAATCTAATGCCGCTAGCATCGATTCTAAACCTGCATTGTAGGTTTCGTCAAGCAAGACGAGATCTCCCGGCAATTCGTAGCGTTTGGCGCGTCCGTCTGGCAAACTGACAGTCAATTTTTTTTGCAACAAGGCGCGATCGATGTCGAGCAGATCGGCAACGGCGATCGCGGCTAAAAAGTTGAGGGCATTGTGCTTGCCGCTTAAAGGCAACGGATAGACTTGCTCGCCCACTTTTAGCGTTTCGCTGTCGAGTAGATCGCCACGCAAATCGCCGCTTTCGAGTCCGAAGGTGACGGTTTTTCCATCCCAAACAGTTTTTGCGGTCTCAATTAATAAAGCATTATCGGCATTGAGAACGGCAACGCTATCGGCTGGCATTTCGGCTAGCAGTTCGCATTTCGCCTGGGCGATCGCTTCGCGAGACCCTAACAAACCAATGTGCGCCGTTCCCACATTCGTAATCACCGCGATCGTCGGTCTGGCAATGTGGGTGAGTTCGGCAATTTGTCCCCGTCCGCGCATGGCCATTTCTACTACAGCAAAATCATGTTCTGCGCTCAGTTCGAGCAATGTTTTCGGTACGCCGATTTCGTTATTGTAATTGGCTTTGGTTTTTAGAACCTTGCCTCGCGTTGCTAGTACCGCCGCCATCAATTCTTTAGTCGTAGTTTTGCCTACCGATCCGGTGATGGCAATGACGGGAATATCGAAGCGATCGCGCCACCACCGGCCTAATTTTTGATACGCAACCAGGGTATTCTCGACCTGCAATTGGGGAATGGGTTCGGAAACCGGACGATCGACAATGGCGACGATCGCCCCAGAGGCGATCGCTTTGGCTGCAAACTGATGTCCGTCAAAATTTTCGCCGCGCAAGGCCACAAAGGCATCGTTCGCGTTCAAGCTGCGCGTATCTGTGGTAATGTTGGCGCAACTGGCTGTCATCATTTCTTGACTGACGTGCAGGGGTCGCGCGTTTAAAATCTGGATCAGTCGATCGAGGGTCACGTGCATGGTTTGATTTCGAGCATACGCTACTTGTAAATTATCACGTTCGTGCTACAATCGGGAAATTGAAAAATTGTCGTCGATCGCCCCAGAGCAAAACTGATGGAACATTGGATCAACGAAAACCAACCGTTGCGCGATTTTGTTTTTGCCACCCGTTCGGAACCGGAAATTGCCGAACCGACATTCTACTATTTCGCCTACGGTTCTTGTATGTGTCCGGTGGACTTAAAACGGACTCTCGGCGAAAACACGCTTCCCTATTTAGTATCGACGGCAACATTACAAGGGTATCGCTTGGGGTTTTACCGTCGATCGCGTCGTCGCAATTGCGGTGCGTTAGACGTGGTTCCCGATCCGCGATCGCGCGTGGAAGGCGTACTCTACAAACTGCCTTGGCGCTTCAGCGATCGTCTCGACGAACGCGAAGAAATTCCCACCAATGGGTATCGCAGGGAAACCATTTCTGTCTCTTGCGGCGATCGCGTTTATAACAACGTTCGCACCTACGTCGTCGTCGATAAACTCCCTACCGAACTTGCCCCCAACGATTGGTATTTTAACGTCGTTATGCGCGGCGCGATCGCCTGTGGGTTGTCGGAAGAATATTGTTGGCAACTGTTCGATCGAATGCGCTGGTTGCAAGAAACCCAAGCTCCAATAACGCGATCGGCTTAGTCATTACCAAACGCGATCGCGCCACACTTTCAGCCAACAGCATACTCCGTGTACTGGCGTAGGTACGGTGCGTGGTATGCCAAAACGATGTCTTGCTTGGGTACGCCTTTCGCGACTAACTGTTCGGCGATCGCGTCTTCAGTGCCATCGTGTTGTACCCAAATTTTACCATCGATAATGTCTACGTGCAAGACGCAACCGTAAATGCGGGTATTGCTATCTTTCCAACCGACACTGACGAGTTGGTAGCGATCGCTTTCGCGATCGAACACGGTTTCGCTTTTAACCGGATCGTTGGGAGAGCGCGATTTCGCCCTTTCCATGAGGGATTCTCGAATGAGTTGGCGATACCAATCTAGTTTATCCATTGCAAGTTCTCCTGTTGTTGAGGGTTGTAAACCAGTAAGGGAATTTGGTTGCAGCGAAGGACTGTTTCGATAAAAGGTTGTTTGAAAAAACGCTTGTAAATATCTAAGGGAACGGCAAGATACAATCGGCGATCGGCTTCTTCCTCTGCCAAGGCAAGGCGATAGTTAATAAATTGACCGACGGCGGTATGAAATTCAGAAATCGTTGAGGGAGCCAGGAAAGTTTTAATCTCCACTGCAATTTTTTCGCCCTCTTTTGTCGCAGCAATTAAACGCTCTGCTCCCAGATCGATATAGAAATCAACAAACCCTAAATCAATGCGATACGGGTCGTGAGTAATTGTCCACCCTTCCCGTTCGAGGGCAGTTTTAACAAGCTCGTGAAACACATCTTTGGCCGGCATTGTCAACCTCACTCTACTACTATACTATTCGATCGAATGCGGTGATTGCAAGAAACCCAGGCATCGAGAAGGAGATCGGCTTAGTAGGAGTCCCTATGTAGGAGCGATCTACTTGCAGTGAGGCCATAAGTTCAAGTTCTCTATAGAAAGCCATCTTGCTAACCAGATTTGTTCTTCCCATTGACTACAATCAAGCCGGGGATTAGGATCTGGTTCGCTCTCTAGTTTTTTCCAGAAGTCGTCATCAAACTCAGCATATTGCCAATTACACGCCTCTTTAACTTGCTGCGGGTTAAGATTCGTGACTCCACCAAAAGAAGCTCCTTCTAAGTTGGCTGTTAACAAGTCTGTTCCTTGAAGATTAGCTTGCTCCAGATCCACTCCTTTGAGGTTAGCTCCTCTTAAACTAGCGTTTTCTAGGTTGACTAACCATAAACGCGCGTTTTCTAGATTAGCTTCATACAAGTCGGCGCCTATTAAGTTAGCTCCTTCTAGATCTGCGCCTTTCAAATCAACCTTTTCTAAGAAAGCCTCAACCAGTCGGGATTGTTTCAAGTTAACCCCTTTTAAATCGGCATTTTTTAAGTTTGAGTAAGAAAGTTCAGATCTTTGTAGTTGAGCTTCAGATAAATCAATATTCTCTAATACTAATTCCTGCAAATTGTCTTTTTCTGTTACAATTAGACTCTTAACTTCACCGACAACCTCTTCACTTTCACATGGATTACCAAATAAAGATGTGTATGGAGTCCAAAACTTTGGTAAAATTTCAGGATTTACGGCTATCTTTGACTTCTGAATTTCGATAACACGACTTAAGGCTCGTTTCCGAGCATTGGTTCCTAATTGAGTTACAACAAATGTCATACGGATTTCAAGGCTATCTTTTTGCGCTTCGTGTCGCGAGCTAGCAATTCCAAATGCGGCAAAATGTAACCCTAAAAACCATACAAAAAACGTTGAGTAACCCCTTCTACCATTTACGTCTTTAGGCGGAAAAATTTTTCCCAAGACGAGCTTACAGGGCAGAAAGTCCAACAAAAACCATAAAATTATTTTTCGTCTGATTTGCTGCTTAGCCAAAAACCAGTACTTGCAACTGTCTCCATCCGGTTGGCCATCCTTTTCCCAAAGATAGTAGGCCGCTAGCTCGATTTGGCGATTGTACTCCTCACGCCCTATTTTGATTAAGTTTTGTACCCACTGCATAGTTGAATTGTTGTTGTTTGATGATAAGTTGTTATGCCTCACTAATGTCAATCCTAACTCTAGCCGTAGCCCTATGGTTAACCATAGGGCTGGCAGAGAAGATCCCATTGAAACATACTAAACATTGTTTAGCGTTACGGGAATAGATTAGGACATTGATTTGAGGTAGTCTAAGTTTACCATGATTTTCGATCTCCTAGAGTAGAGTTGTAGTTGCTGTATCAGTCGAAATCTACATTTTGCTCGTGCCCCTTAGATGCTCTCTCTAACTCGATTGGTGTATTGTACCAGTGAGGTAGGAATAAGTTAGACGACGATCGAAACACATTTGTAGACGCGGGGGAAAAGTAAGGCCGGTGGGAGCTTGCAGCCCCACTAGAACTGCGTTCCTCCGATGTACCCGAATCATTACCTGTAGGTTGCTCGAAGCGATTTGACAGAACAGGTGTTTCTTTGAGAGTAACACGGTCGGGTAAAGATTGACGTGTGAAACGAGACGTTGCTACTACGCTAAGCACTAAACTCAGGAGCGCAACTAGAGTTGTTTGTTGGAGCATGGTTTCGCAAGAAAGGTGTAAGCTGATTAATTGAAGGTACAGGTATGGTATCGATGCAGACAGGTAATTTTATCGGTTATACCGTTTAACCGAATGCACTCCAAAAAACTAACAGTTGTTAGCGCTCGAACACTTGTTTGTAGAGACTGAGAAGTGTCATAGACGTAATTACTGCAAAGGCTGAAGGAAGAAAAGCAACCCAAATTCCCAAGCCCAGAAGTTTATAGCATAATAAGCCTAAAACAAATAGTGAAGCCGGGCCTAGAAAAACATTTTCTTTCCAATCGCGATACCATCCTAGTAAAATTCCGCAACTGGAGGCAAGGAGAAGCAGAAGTGCGTCTTCCCACCAGGTCGCCATTCTAATTAAAGGACGATTGTCGAGGACGGCACTGATGATTTGGCTGATCATATGTGCTTGTAGAAAAACACCAGTGATTGTTCGCTTATTTCGAGGCTGTCCACGACTATAGGGTGTTTCCCAGAAATTACGAATTCGAGACGAAGTTACACCAATTAACACAATTTTGTCTTTGAAGAGATTGGGGGATGTATTGTTATACTCAATCGCTTCGCTAATTGACACTTGTTGCACAATTTCTTCAGGAGAAGGGTAGGAACGATAGTTGAGCGGCATTTGATATCCTTGAGCATCAGGAAGCTGATAAACTCCTGAATGAGAGGGAATTTTTCGTAAAACTGTCTCCTCAATTTGAAGTTCACCTGTGTCTGAAAGAATTTCAAAGTTTTTCTTCTTACTATGTAAGTAATGAAGCGCAATCAGCAAGCTGAAAGCATTGTGAGCATTGCAAATATTGTCTTGAGGAGTCATTGATAGAAGATGCCGGCGAATGACACCATCTCGATCTTCAATGACATCGCTAAACCCAACAAAACTTTCACGACCTCGAGAAATTTCTGGGTGAACTGGTATTGCGGGTTCCTCGAGTTCCCTATCTCTCACCTTGCATAGCGTAAAAAATCGATCGCTTTGCAACCAATCCTTTAGCTTTGGGAATTCGGAACTCGTAGGAAATTCTCGATACAGATCCAATCCAATTGTTGTAGGTTCG
>CAKZKB010000393.1 GCA_937121005.1 uncultured cyanobacterium
AAGTCGGGGGTGTAGATTTTCTTCCCCCCGAACTTTCCAAGACGAATTTTGAATTTTGAATTGGAGCGAAGCGACTGACTTCTACTTTTTAATTCCCCGAGGGGGTCAGTTCCCCTGTGCGAGTCGCCCCACAAGGGTGACAATAGAGAGGCGAGGCACGGGAAACCAACATGGAAAAGGGAGAACTGCTCGATCGCTACGCCGCCGGGGAACGTCAGTTCGCGCACGTTGACTTGAGTAACGCCAACTTAAGCGGTGCGAACCTGCGCGATATCGACCTGACGGGGGCCAACCTCACCGGAACCAACCTCAGTTGGTCGTTTTTGAGTCGGGCGACGCTGGCGGGGGCCTGTTTGCGAAAAGCCGATCTTCGCAGCGCGGCGATCGATAACACCAACCTAGACGGGGCGTTGCTGGGAGGCGCGATCGCGGCTAAAGCGGACTTGCGCCTCTCCTCTTGGCGCGATACCGAACTGACTTGGGCCAATTTTAGCGATGCGGACTTGAGCGGTGGCGATGCAGTTGGGGCCAACTTCGATCGCGGCAACCTAGAACGGGCCAAACTCGACAATACTAACCTGACGGGGGCGCAGTTGATGGAAGCCAATTTGCGCCGCACCTCGGCGATCGCGGTCAATTTGAGCGAGGCGAACCTGCGCGAAGCTCACTTAGAAGGGGCCAATTTGCGCGGTGCAACCCTGGTGCGAGCCAATTTAACGGAAGCCAACTTAACCGGGGCCAGCCTGCGATCGGCTAATTTGAGCGAGGCGGACTTGCACCGGGCGATTTTAGTGGGGGCGGACTTGTGCGAAGCGACGGGCGATCGCGCTGACTGGAGTCGCGCCGACGCAAGCGGAGCCTATTTGCTCAAAGCCAGTTTTCAACATTGCCAATTCGTGCGATCGACTCTAGATGAAGTGTTTTTATTGCAGTCGGATTTGAGCGGAGCCAATTTGCGCGGAGCCTCGTTACGAAAAGCAGATTTAAGCAGCACGATTTTCAAAGAAGCCAACTTGAGCGACAGTAATTTAGAAGGAGCTTTGTTAGTGGGGGCGCGGCTGTTGCGATCGCAGTTAGATGGAGCCAAACTCACGGGTTGCTGCATTGAGAACTGGCAAATTGAAGGCATGAATTTAGAGACGATCGACTGTCAGTATGTGTTCGTGCAATTCGATCGCGCCCGCAAGCAACCTTTCGATCGCTTTCCGTCCACCGGATCGCTACAACCGCAGCAGTTAACCCAAACTTACGAAGGCGAAACGACTGCCATTGAAATTGACATTGATGGCGATATGGATTGGGAAGCACTGGCATTTACACTTTCAAAACTTTCGCTGGAACTATCCGATCTAACTTTGGCAGTGAAATCGTTTTCCGCAACGGAAAAGGGGAATGTCCTGCAATTGAGTGTCAATCGTCCCACCAACGGCGCTATTTTACGAAAGCGCTTCCTAGAACTCTATCCCCATATCCGCGATCGCCTCAAACGACACAGAAGAAGCATTTACCCGCTTCTCGGTTTTCCCACCCCGCGAACGCCTCCACCTGCGCCTAAAACGCCGCCACCGCCGCCCCCGCTTCCGGGAAAAGACAAGCGCCTGCAACTCTACCAAGAAACAGCCAAACAAATTCAGTTTATTTTACTCAACCAAGAACCGCATCAGTTTGTCGAAAATGTAGAGCGGTTGCTCGAGTATTTAGAAACGCGCGGTATTGCCACTCAAGAAATCCAAAAGAAAATCATCGGGCAAGCGATTCTCCAACGAGCTAAAAAAGATGAAGTGTTTCGAGAAAACCTGCTGCGTTGGGAGAAAACTGCCTCCAAAGCGGCGCGATTTTCCACCGTTGGTAAAGCCGTAAAAGTAGCGATCGCCCTCTTGTGGCCGCAGCCGCATCCGCCCCCATCCCCCTAAAAATCTATCGTAAGGGGGACGATCCCTAGATGACATTGCAGATACGATGAAAGCAAAGAAAGAGATAGGAATGTTTCTTGTCGCTTTCGGGCGCAACCGCGTCGATCGCGATCGATATATCCTATCTGAATCTTAATTGTACAAACAAAGCAGGAAGGAGTTTTTATTATGAGTACCGAAGATCGCGTCCAAGCAACGGCCAAAAACATTGAAGGGAAAGTTCAAGAAACAGTTGGCGAAGTGACAGGCGATCCCCAGCAACAAGCGGAAGGTCGAGCCAAGCAAGTCGAAGCCAGCGTCGAACATACCCAAGAAAATATCAAGGAAAACGTCAAAGAGCAAATCGATCGCGCTTAAATATAGCTCGAGCTCGCGACGCTAAATTGCTATAGCATGGAGGGGCGTTGGTTGCAACGTCCCTATGTGTTACGATCGTACCGTATCTTTTACCCGCAACATAGTATCATGTTTAACATCCTTTCCTGGCTGCTGCTCGGCTTAATCGCTGGAGCGTTAGCCAAACTCATCTATCCGGGCAAGCAAGGCGGCGGTATTTTCGCCACCATCGGCTTGGGAATTTTAGGAGCGCTATTTGGCGGCTGGATCGGTCAAGCCATCGGCGTTGGTGCGACGGGATTTAGCGTCGTCGGCATCATCACCGCCGTCGCGGGTGCGTTGCTGCTAATTTTCATTTGGGCGCAGTTCACGCAAAAATCCTAAACAATGCCGACAATACAGACGGTTAGAGGGCGAGATCCGTCCTCTTTTTTAGGTGACATAAGAAACCCGGTGTTCTGAAAGGATCGACTCGAATCTCGTCTGGCGATAAGCAAAAAACCGGGTTTCTACACCAGTTTATACTAGGCTACCTGAATAGTTACCCTACGAACTGGGGTCGGTTTCATCGGCTTCAAAGGTTTTTTCTTGCACTTCTCCCGGTTGTCCCATGGGTTGAGCTTGGCTGCCATTGTAGGCGATCGCTACGCCGCCTGCATTGCCCGCCACCACCGTCAGCCGCTCTCGGGCTTCCCAAGTGTGGGTTCCTTTTTCTAGCGTACCTTCAAATTCAGTTTGACCGTCAACGACGATGCGGATCCACGATGGCTCGCTGACTGTCAGACCGACGCGCACGGGTTCGCCCGCCTGGGCTGTGGCCACCGTAGCCGGGGATGCGGGCTCGGCCGGTGCGGGAGCGGGTTTTTCCGAGACTGTTTCCCTGGGTAGCACCTGTTCGGCACTGAGCGATCGCTCCGTAATTTCCGGTCGTTCGATGGTATAAGACAAACCGTTTACGGAAAAGGCGATCAAAACGATGTATAGCAAGTAGAGATGGATGGGGCGCAACTGGGCAGCCGGGGAGCCGCGCCAACCCAACTTCGCGGGTTGGAAGTCGTCGCCAGTGGGAAACTCGCTGGCAAACACCGTCCCTTCCATGCCCAGGGTATCGGCAAACCGCCGGATCAACCCGCGCACGTAGACGGGTTCGGGGAGTACGTCGAGCTTGCCGTTTTCGATCGCCACCAGCAGGCGCACGGGAATCGCCGTTTGCGTGGCAATGTCTTCGAGGGACAGCGATCGCTCCTGACGCGCTTGGCGCAGGCGATCGCCCATTTCCGCGAGGGTTGCGGCTCGATGGCGTTGAATATCGATGGTTTTGGTTTCGGAGGGTTTCTCCTTCTTGTTGACGAGCGGGATCTTCATCGATCTTGCTCCTTGTCCGCGATCGATTGCCGATGGTAGGAACGCAGGCTGCGAATTTCCCACTCCTTTAAGGGGCGGTAGCGCCCTCGCGGGAGCATCGGTTGGTGGGGAGACTGCAACTGTACCGGCCCGATCGCCGTGCGATGCAGGTGCGTTACTGGATATCCTAACAGAGCCGCGACTCGTCGGATCTGGCGATTTCGCCCTTCACTGAGAACGATTTCTAAGCGAGTGCGACGGCGATCGCGAGCGTCTACCACCTCAACGCGGGCGGGCAGCGTCGGCCGGCCGTCGAGTTCCACCCCTGTGCGCCAGCGCTCCAATACCGCCTCTGGCGGGCGACCCTCCACCCACACCCGGTAGGTTTTGGGGATGTGGTAGCGGGGATGGGCCACGGCGTTGGTAAAGGCTCCGTCGTCGGTGAGCAGCAGGGCTCCGGTCGAGTCCGCATCTAAACGGCCGATAGGGTGCACTCCCCGTCCTTGTTTTACCGCATCGGGCAACAAATCCAAAATCGTTCGCCGCCCGCGCGGATCGCTGCACGTGGAGATCGTCCCGGCGGGTTTGTGCAGCAGCAAATAGAGGGGTTGCTGTTGGGGTTGGCGCACGGGACGGCCATCGAGTTCGATGCGATCGCGCTGCGGATTGGCTTTTTGCCCCAAGGTAGCAATTTTGCCGTTAACGCGCACTCGTCCGGCCGCGATCGCGCTCTCGGCGTGGCGGCGCGAGGCGACACCACACCGAGATAAAATTTTTTGCAGTCGTTCTTCCGACGCGATCGCGCTTCCGGGCAAGGTTAGGTTCCTCTCGTCGAGCGTGCGTTCCCTCCCAAATCTTACCGCCAAATTCCTTTTCTCCCCAGGGAGATAGGCCAATTGGGCAGCTTGCAGATGGAGCGGGCAACTTGCAATCCTCTATTATAGCACTTCTTTCTCAAATTGTTCGCGATCGGCATAAACTTTAAACACCCGATCCATACTCGTGAGCTCGAACAAAATTTTGATCTGTTCGCCAATGGAGCAGATAAACAGTTTTGCACCGCGCGATCGTACCATCTTCAAGGCCGAAACCAGCGACCCCAGGCCCGAACTGTCGATAAACGTCACGTCTTTGAGATCGAGTAAGATAATGTCGGGTTGGTCTTGCAAGCAATCGCTGATTTGCGCTCGGACTTGGTTTGCGGTCGATCCGTCTAGCAGTCCGATGGGTTCGACAACTTTGACGACGGGGCTCATAAGCAGGAATCGGGGGTAGTTAGTGTCGCGATTTCTCACTCTAGCAATTTTATCCCGAAACGGGGACGAGGGGAGGGGGAGACAAGGGGACAAGGGGAGGGGGAGACAAGGGGACAAGGAGAGGGGGAGAAATTAATATTCATCTTTCATCCTTGACACCTAAAACCTAATCCCTAAAACCTAATACCTAATCCCTCATTCAACCGCGATCGACCGCAAGAGGCGATCGACGATCGCTTTCGGGTTTCGTCCCCCGGCCGGAATCAGGCGATGGCACAGTACCGCCGGAGCCAGCAATTTGGTATCATCGGGAAGGGCGTAGTCGCGACCGTCGAGGAAGGCTAGGGCTTGGGTGGCTTTTTGTAAGGCGACTGCCCCTCGAGGGCTAACGCCTAGGGTGATTTCGTCGTCTTGGCGGGTGGCTCGGACTAAATTTAAAATGTAGCGTTGCAGGGCTGGATCGAGGGCGATCGCTTGGCAGCGTCGAATCAGATCGTGCAGTTCTTCTAGGGTAATGGCCGGTTGTAAGTCCGCGATCGCCATCCCGCTTTGGTGGCGTTGCAACATTTGCAGTTCTTCAGTTTCGCTAGGATAGCCTAAAGATAGCGATAAAGCGAAGCGATCCATTTGCGCTTCCGGTAAGGGAAACGTACCGTGATATTCGATGGGGTTTTGAGTTGCAATGACGAAAAACGGATCGGGAACCGGACGCGATACGCCGTCGATGGTCACTTGGTGTTCTTCCATCACTTCCAGCAACGCCGACTGGGTACGAGGGGTGGCGCGGTTGATTTCGTCAGTGAGGAGGACGTTGGTAAATACCGGGCCGGCTAAAAATTCAAACTGGCCGGTTTGCGGGTTCCAGATGTTGGTTCCGGTAATATCAGTGGGGAGAAGATCGGGAGTTGATTGGATGCGCTGAAATTTCCCAGCGATCGATCGCGCTAGGGATTTGGCCAGCAGGGTTTTACCCACGCCAGGAACGTCTTCGAGGAGGACGTGACCGCCGGAAAGCAGGGCCACCAAGACCAAGCGGATCGATTCTGTTTTACCGACGATCGTCTGGCCGAGATTATCGAGCAACCGTTGAATTTGGGGAACGCTCATGTTTAGGTGTTAGGTGTTAGGTTTTAGGGATTAGGTTTGAGGTTGCAACTCGAAACGGCTCGATCGCGCATTTGACTCCCCCAAACCGGCCATCGACGCTGAGGCCGAGCTCGATATTTTTTAAACTAGGCAATAATGCTGCACCCGTCAACTCCTATCGGGGGCGATCGTCTGGAAACGCCAAGATGACGCGATCGCGCCGATCGTTATCTGGGTAAAGATTCCCGATCGCCAGTCTGGGGTCTTTACTTTAATCAGAGGTCTGGAATCCTACGAACAGTCAGGGTTGCGGGTTTTCTTTCCCACCAAACCTTCCAAGATGAATTTTTAATTTTTAATTTTTAATTTTTAATTTGGAGCGCAGCGACCGATCCATTTTCGGAAGGCTTTCAGTGCTTTCGTTCGCCCCAGAGTTCGACTTTGTTCTAAGAATTCCCGGAAGCGATCGCCGATCGGAATGTCTGGGAAAATTGCACTGCGATCGCGCTTTTCGTAACCTGCACCTCCTAGCAGGTAAATCTCGATCGTCGTACCATCGTAGCGCCACACTTCCCCAACACCAAGCGCTTGGTAACTATTAAACCGCAGTCGCGAGTCGCTAGTATTGTCAATCTCGATCGCTAAATCCGGTGGCGGATCGATACTCAGATCCCGTTGCCGCTTGCCGCGAATGGCGGCTTCGTTGGTAATATAAAAACATTGGTCGGGTTCGATGGCATTGGTCATGTTTGGACTTTTAAATGTTGTCGAACCCAGGGAACGAAACTCGCGATCGCACTCTTCAAGTAAGGCTTTGAGTAAATCGCCGATGATTTCTTTATCGTCTTCGTGTCCCGGTGATGGCATTTTTATCTCTAAAGTTCCCTCGTGGTAAGCAAAGCGCACCGCATAGCCATCTTCCATAGCGGCTAAAATCGACTCAAACTCGTGCCAACTGATGTCTCGAAAGCGGACAGCATTACCAGGGGGAATATCGAGTTGTTGTAAATTAAATGTCGTTTTTGGTATTGTTTGGGTTTGCATGGTTCAAGGTTCGATCGTGTTCCTAATCCATTTTCGGAAGGCTTTCAGTGCTTTTGTTCGCCCCAGAGTTCGACTTTGTTCTAGGAATTCCTCAAAGCGATCGCCGATGGGAATGTCTGGAAAAATGGCACTGCGATCGCGCTTTTCGTATCCTTCATCTCCTAGCACGTAAATTTCAATCTTTATACCATCGTAGCGCCACACTTCCCCAACACCAAGCGCCTGATAACTATTAAATCTCAGTCGCGAGTCGCTGGTATTGTCAATCTCGATCGCTAAATCCGGTGGCGGATCGATGCTAAAATCGAGATCGGTTCTCCCTCGGACGATCGGCTCGTTTTGGATATAAAAACACTCATCCGGTTCGATCCCGCTTTGCATCATCTGTCGTTTCAAGGTTGTCGAACCAAAGCACTCGCTATCAATATCTAATTCTTCTAGGAGAATATCGACAAAATCGCTCAGCAAGGACTTGTCGCGTTCGTGTTTTGCTGATGGCATTTTAATCTCTAGAGTTCCCTCGTAGTAAGCAAAGCGCACCGCATAGCCATCTTCCATCGCAGCTAAAATCGACTCGAAATCTTGCCAACTGATGTCGCGAAAGCGGACAGCGTTACCAGGGGGAATGTCGAGTTGTTGTAGGTTGAATGTCGTTTTCGGTATTGTTTGAGTTTGCATCTTTATCGTACCGTATAATGCGTGCGCTCTCTTTATCAATGGTATAGAAGCCGGGTTTCTCGTCTATCGCTAGACTAAATTCGAGTTTGTTCTTTTAGCGTCCGGGGTAAATATTCAGGTGGTATCCAGAAACCCGGTTTCTGGCCGATCGCGCCTATAAAATGCGAGTTTATCCTTTGAGAAACCGGGTTTCTACGCCCGTTGACGATCCGACACCTGAATAGTTACAAGCCAGGTTTCCGCGTACAAGTTGAATCCTTTCGTTTCAACAGTTAACGTTACGCATTACCATTGGTGTCTCGCCCTAGAAGGTATTCTAATATTTTCCGATTTTCTTCTCGCAGCGCCCGGATTTCGTCTTGGTGGTTAACAGTATCTTCAATTAAAACATTGAGAACCGACCAGGCTTGCCGTTCGCGTTCTTCGGATATGGCCGCAAATCGGTCTAATCGTTGGTCTAAGCGATCGATCGCTGCACTATTTTCTTGTGTCAGTGCAGCAACTTGGTCTAGTCGCTGTCCTAAACGATCGATCGCTGCACTATTTTCTCGCTGCCGATCTGCGGTGTTGTGCAAGATATCAGCAACTTGAATTAACGTCTGCTTGACGTTATCGAGATCGGTTTCAACGGTTTCTAGCCGAGATTCTGTCGTCATTTTGGGTTTTGGAGTCCTTGAGTTCGTTGCCGTCCCCTTTTACTGCTAGTGTAGCGCGGGGCGATCGTCCCTGTCAACTGCCGATCGCGATCGCGCTTTCCTTGCATTTCCAGACGCGATCGTAGTAAAATAACTGTATCTTTATCCAGTTCATCTTTCCCAAAACATCCCTATTCACCGAACAAGCATCTGTGCCTATCTTATTCATCTGTGGTTGCTAAACTCATCGAAATTTTCTCTGCTATCCAAGGCGAAGGTTTAATTGTCGGGACGCGACAGATTTTTATTCGTTTCGCCCTGTGCGATCTGCGCTGTCAGTTTTGCGATAGCGCTCACACTTGGCAAGTTTCCCCCACTTGTCGGGTAGAAATTACGCCTGGGAAGCGAGATTTTGTCACGCATAAAAATCCAGTGTCGATCGCCGATTTACTGTCTTGGGTTGAAAGGCAAAACTATCCTGGCGTTCACGATAGCATTAGCTTAACTGGGGGCGAACCGCTTTTGCAAGCTCCCTTTTTGGCAAAGTTCTTACCCCAACTTCGGGATGTTGTTGCCCTACCCGTGTATTTAGAAACCGGAGGACATCGACCCCAACAGTTACAACAGATTATCTCTCATTTAGATCTGGTGGGACTCGATATCAAATTGCCAAGCGTCAGTGGCGAATGTTGGTGGCGAGAACACGCTGAATGTTTGCAGTTGTGTCGCGAAGCCAACGTACAAGTGTTTGCTAAAATTATTGTCAGCGATCGCGCCAACCCCGAAGAATTGGAAAAAGCGTCTCGCCTTGTCGCCGATATTGATGCCGAGATTCCTGTCTTTTTACAACCTGCAACCGGACTGACCGACGAACAGCAAAAAGAGTACGAAGCCCGGAAACATTATACATCGTTTGCCCCGCCCCATCCCGATCGCGTTTTGGAATGGCAAGCATTAATGAAGCAATATTTAAAGGTAGTGCGAGTAGTTCCCCAAACACACAAGTCCATCGGACAATTATGATCGTCCGATGGTAGATTAACGTCAGTTCGATGCCCTCACCCTCCCGGCCTACCTCTCCCCAGGGGCTATCCATTACACACATCTCGGTGTAACCTTGTCCAGCACGCTGTATTAAGCCGTCCGCAAGGCCACGATCGGATCGAGTTTGGCAGCTTGGCGGGCCGGAAACACGCCGAAAAACAAGCCGATCCCGCCGGAAACCCCGGTTGCCAGGAGAATGGCGATCGCGGATACGCCGGCTTCAAATTCTGTAAACGTACTAATCAAAAATACGCCACCCGCACCCACAGCAGTCCCCACTAAACCGCCTGCTAGGGAAAGAATCACCGCTTCGATGGTAAACTGCACCAAAATATCGCTCGGAGACGCGCCGATCGCCTTTCGCAGTCCAATTTCTTGGGTGCGTTCGGTCACGGAAACCAACATAATATTCATAATCCCAATACCGCCAACGAGTAGAGAAATCCCCGCTACCGCCGCTAGCATAGCTGTTAGCGCCCGCGTAATTGCGCCAGTGGTTTGTTGTAAATCCTTTTGGTTGCGAACGGTAAAATCATCTTCGTCGGTAATTTGATGGCGTTGGCGCAGCAAGTTTTCCACTTGAAATTGAGCGATATCCATTTGTTCTTCGTCTTCAACTTGAACGTTGATAAACGAGACAGTCAGGCCGTAAGGAGAGGTATCGCCAACAATGCGATCGGCCATGGCAGTCACCGGAACGAACACGGTTTCGTCTAGGTTCGTGCCAAAAGTCGAACCTTTGGGTTCCATAATTCCCACGACCGTAAAGCTGGTATTTTTGATGCGAATATCTTGGCCGATGGGATCGATATTACCAAACAGTTGCTCGGCGGCTTCCGAACCAATGGCGGCGATTTGACTGCTGCGATCGACATCGATCGGAGTAATAAAACGCCCCCGCGCCACTTCAAAATCGCGCACGGGTAACAGTTCGGGAGTGGTTCCGTAAATCAGCGTCGAGACGTTTTTGTTGCGGTAAGAAACGATTTCGCTGCTGTTAAGTTGGGGGGCAACGGCGACGACAGACGGCACTTGTGCGGCGATCGCTTCTGCATCTTCAAATACCAACGTTTGCGGGGGAATAATCGGCCGTCGCTGCGCTTCGGGACTTCCTGGAACGATAAATAACAGGTTCGATCCCAAAGATGCGACTTCACCTTCGACAAACGATTGCGCCCCCATTCCTACCCCAATGGTAGCAATCACCGAGGCATTGCCAATAATAATCCCCAACATGGTCAAGCTGCTCCGCATTTTGTTCGCCAGCAGCGTTGTCACCGACATTTGTAAAGATTCTAAAATGTTCATTGGATTTTATGCCAAAATTTACCAACCCCAAGTTCCCGGCCCGCCTTTAAACGGCCCGACAATATCTTTAGTAATCCAACCACCGTAAAAGTCGCCGGGTTGCGCTTGGACTTGTTCGCCATCCACGTAGCATTCATCGAAAGCATGAGCGTACAAACCGATGCAATCTTTAATGGGAATAAATCCGGGAGTCGGATCGGGATAGGCCCAGGCAACGATGCGATCGCTGTTTTTAAATGTATAGTAAATCGATCCCCCTTTCCACTCGCAAACGGTGCGCTTGGGGTGAAGCTCGAACAAGTCCATATCTACATCTTCTTTGGGAATGTAGTATGTCGGCGGATGGCTAGTTTCTAAGACTCGTTTGGCGCGGCGCGTTTCGGCGATCGTCCGTCCGTCGAGAACGACGCGGATATGTTTGTCGATCTCTTCGCAGCGTGCCGGACGGGGATAGTCCCAGACGGATTCTTGACCGGGTTCGGGTTTGATGGGTTTGGGTCTCACGGCGATCGAGTTAACCTAGATTTTATCCACTTTTCCATGATAGCATAGATGTCAGTATTTAGGGATTAGGGGCAAGATTTCAAGGATGAAGGCGGAAGGATGAATATTGATTTCTCCCCATCCCCCTAATTCCCCAATCCCCTAATCCCCCATCTAAAAACTGGTCGCTGACATGACCCACTCCTCTACTACCCCGATCGCGCCTGTATTAGAAAACGGCGATCGCTTGACTCGCCACGAGTTCGAGCGACGCTATCATGCTATGGGTGACGATATTAAAGCCGAACTCATTGAAGGAATTGTTTACATGGCTTCCCCGGTACGAGCTCGCCGTCACGGCCGACCTCATGCTTTAATAATGGGATGGTTAGCGACCTATATCGCAGAAACGCCGGGAGTCGATCTTCTCGATAACGCTACCATTCGTCTCGATACGGATAACGAACCCCAACCCGACGCTTTGTTGCGATTTCAAACAGGAGGACAATCAATTTTAACAGAAGATGATTACATTGAAGGCGCGCCGGAACTGATTGTCGAAATTGCTGCCAGTAGCGTCTCCATCGATTTAAATGATAAACTAAATGTCTATCGGCGAAACGGCGTGCGAGAATACATTGTTTGGCGCACTGAAGATAACGAACTTGACTGGTTTCAACTGGAAGCAGGACAGTATAAACGCTGCCAACCAGATACCGATCGATTGTACCGCAGCAAGACTTTTGCCGGATTGTGGTTGGATGTCGAGGCGTTATTGGCGGGGAATTTAGGACAGGTTTTGTCTGTGGTTCGAGATGGTTGCACGCGGCGATCGCAGCCTTAAAAGCGGAGAGAATGAAGGACGATCGCTCCTTGCATCTTCTATAATTGGATAGAAAATCAATAGGTTAATCCCATGAAAACCCTCACCGATCGACATCTTTCAGCACTATACGATCGCGATTACCAACTCTGGCTAGAGACAACCATCGATCGCGTGCGATCGCGTGACTTCAACCATGTTGACTGGGACAATCTATTGGACGAACTCGAAGACATGGCCAAGCGCAATAAAAGGACGGTTAAAAGTCTCTTAACTCGCTTGTGGGAACACTTGTTGAAGCTGGGGTACTGGGAGACCGAACGAGAACGAAATGCCAACAAATGGAAAGCAGAGATGACAACATTTCGACAACAAATTCGAGACGAACTAGCCGATAGTCCCAGCCTGAAACCGTATTTGTCAGAAATTTTTGACGAGACGTATCTTGATGCCAAAAAAGTAATGGCACGTTTGATGGATACAACAATTGATTTTTTCCCAGAAACACCTCCTGTCTCGTTGGAACAGGTTTTAGATGAAGAATGGTTTTTTGACTGATGTTAGATACGCGATTGTTGGGGTACGTGCTTCTCTTCTGCTACCACGATTTTAGAAGTCTCGTTCGAGCCGACCCAAAGAAATTAAACTTTCCAAGTCCTCTAGGGCACTTGGCAAATAAACTTCGATCGCTCTTCTAACCTCTTGCAATTCCGAATCAGTCGCATTTCCTAACATACGACTCACATCAGCTAAATCTTGAGTCCGACTTGCGGTTAACTTCATGATAACAAGGTAAGGTAGGGCAATGATTGGCAGACCATCAGCCGCATAATTGGGGTTAGCAATTGCTTCTTTTGCCCAATTTGCATTGGATTGAGTAACATCTAGAGCCGTCCCATCTTCTAATTGCCATTGACTACGATCGATGCTCAATTCTCCCTTTCGTTGACCTCCCGATCGCGCTAAATCTTCATAAATGGACGGCGCATCTTCTGCTAAAACTAAAATATCGAGATCGAGCGTCATTCGTTCGGGCATATACAATCGAGTTGCAATTCCTCCCACAACTACAAACGGAGCTTGCTGGACGATCGCGTTCAAATTAGTCACTGGATGCACCCATATTCTTTGGTTTAAAAAATCCAGACTACTCCCCGTCCCTGGTTTAACCCGCTTCAGGACGAGGTTAATAAACTGCTTCCTTTTGCAAGCGTGAGGATCGTTTGGAAAAGACATTGAAGTTTACGCACATTTAGCGGGGACAGACTGATGGATAGGAATTTCGATACAAAATTCCGTTCCTTGACCCTCTTGCGATCGACAAGTTAGAGAACCGCCGTGATGTTCGGCGATAATTTGATAGCCGATCGCCAATCCGAGTCCAGTGCCTTTTCCGATGGGTTTGGTGGTGAAAAAGGGATCGAAAATGCGCGATTTGACTGATTCTGGAATGCCGGGGCCGTTGTCAGAAATGAAAATTGTCACTCGACGATCGCCCTCGATATCGCTATCTCGATATTCAGTAGAGATGGAAATTTGGGGATGGAAATTGGAGGTACGATCGCGCTTTTGTTCTAAAGCATCAATAGCATTATTGAGCAAGTACATAAAGACTTGATTCAGTTGGCCGGCGTAGCACTCAGCCGGGGGCAAATCGCCGTAGTGCTTGACAATTTGAATGGGAGTTTTCTTGCCTTTCGATTTGAGGCGATGCTGCAACATCGATAGGGTGCTGTCAATCCCTTGATGGAGATCGACGGTTTTGACTTCGGCTTCGTCTAAGCGGCTAAAATTTCGCAGAGAAGAGACGATCGTCCGCACTCGTTCGGCTCCGCTTTGCATGGAAACAATGGCTTTGGGCAAGTCTTCAGCCAAAAAGTCCAAATCCAAGCTCTCGATTTCTGCTTTTAAAGCTGCGTTGGCTTCCGGGCAAACTTCTCGATAGCGGCGTACTAATTCTAGCAGATCGAGGGTGTATTCTTCCACGTATTTGAGGTTGCCGTAAATAAAGCCAATGGGATTGTTAATTTCGTGAGCGACTCCAGCCACTAACTGACACACGCCGGACATTTTTTCGGCGTGGATCAGTTGTGCTTCAGTGCGCTTGCGCTCGGTAATATCTCGACCGCTTGCATAGACAATACCATCGTCTGTAAATGCCACTGCATTCCACAGAAACCAACGATAGGAACCATCGCGATGGCGACAGCGATTTTCAAAGTCGATTTTATCGGCTCCGCTTGTTAATTGGGTAAAGGCTGCTTGCGTGGCAGCGCGATCGTCGGGATGCACTAATTCAAAGAAAGAATGCGATCGCCATTGGAATTCAGAAATACCTAAAATTTTTCCCCAAGAGGGATTTAGACGCTGGAAGTTGCCATCAAAATCGAGGACGCACAGCAGATCCAGCGATAGGGTGAAAAAGCGATCGCGCTCTCGTTCGGCTTGCAGGCGATCGGTGATGTTTCGCAGGGTGACAAGATAAGCTGTAGCGGTATTTCCTTGCCACTCCGACTCGACGATTTGCATTTCGACGATCGCCGTTCCTCCATCATCGTAACTGACGCTGGCATGGGTTTGTACCACGCGCAACGGATAAGACGGTGCGGGTTGTTTCGCTAAATGGGTTTGTAGTTGGGTGCTGACTTCTCCAACTAAGTCGTCGAACAAATTTTGACCGATTAACTCTACTTTCGATCGCCGAAATAAGGCTTCGGCGGCGGGGTTGGCAAACTTGATGCAGCCGAGCTCGTCGATGGAAACAATGCCATCTGCGTTATAATTAACGAGGTTGCGAAATCTCGCCTCGCTGGCTCGCAACTGCTCTACACTGTCAGTCACAGAACAGCAACGAATGGGATCGCATTCGATGGTGGAGGTACGATTTCGTTCCAATAAAACTCGAGCCATGGCTTCTCGTTCGCTGACAGGCGCGAAGATACTCTCGGTGGCTTGCCGATCGAGCAGAGGAATGGGACTTGAATTGGAAAAGACACGATCGCGATGGTGATGTTGGCTCATGGTCGTAGAAACTCGATCGAAATATTTGTCTATAGTTGCGGTATCGCACCCGATCCGAAATTGTTACCGATCGCAACATTCTGAAGAAAATCTTAACATCCTTATGGCTGAGTGGCAAATATTTTCTAGATAGTTGACAGTTTCAAAGAAATATGTTATAAAAAATATCCGTAATTGTACGGATGTAGCGACGACTCGATTTTCTCCGCGCTAATGGACGAACCCATGGTAAAATAAGGGAAACATCGAGTTTCATTGTAAAGACTTAAAGATAAATCTAATGTCGAAAAAACGCGGAAACTGGCTAACTCGAGCCATGCTCGTCATCGGGTTGCTCGCCTTTGTAGGGTTGGGGTTGCTCCCGTTGCTCGACAGCGCCATCGAAGCCGATCGCTCCTCCTCGGCGACGGCGGAGGTGACGACGACTGATACCCTCAACGAAGTCGATCGCGCCGAACTCGAGGCCCGAGAGCGCGGTTACGAACAGGTGGTGCAGCGCGAGCCCGAAAACCAGACTGCACTCAAAGGGTTGATTGAAGCGCGAATGGAGCTCGAGGATATCGAAGGCACCCTCGAGCCCCTGAAAAAACTGGCCGAACTCAACCCCGATGAGCCGCGCTACGGGGTGTTGGTGGCCCAAACTCAGTATGCCATCGGCGATCGCGAAGCGGCTGCAGCAACCTATCGAGATGTCTTGAGCGATCGCCCCGGTAACATAGAAGCCTTGCAGGGGTTGGTGAGCCTGTTGCTGGCTGAAGAGCGCCCGCAAGCCGCGATCGGCGTATTAGAAAATACCCTACAAACGGCCCCCCGGCTCAACGAAGTCGAACCGGGCAGCATCGACACGGTTTCGGTACAGTTACTTTTAGGGCAAGTGTACGCCCAACAGAGTCGCAACGAAGAAGCGATCGCCATCTACGACAACATCGCCGAAAGCCAACCGGACGACTTTCGCCCTCTACTGGGTAAAGCGATCGTGTTTCGCAACCCGGGCAAACCCGCCGACGCGCTTCCCTTGCTCAAACGGGCTCGCGACCTGGCCCCGGCTCAGTTTCAAGATCCGATTATCGCCGAAATCGAGCGTCTAGAAGCAGGAGCGCCCCCCGCACCCGCCCTCGCACTCCGTCTCTTCGTCTCTCCGT
>CAKZKB010000394.1 GCA_937121005.1 uncultured cyanobacterium
GGACTCGTGGAGGGGAACAGACGATTTATGTTTGGGACGATCGCGATCGTCTGGTTGAAGTTCGCACTCCCGACGGTGATGTCATCACTTACACTTACGATGACAATAACATCCGCGTCAGTCAAACGGTAAACGGGGTCACGACTCAGTACATTGTCGATAATAATCGTTCCTATGCTCAAGTTTTAGAAGAATATGTGGACGGCGAGTTACAAGTCCGCTACGTGCATGGTCTCGATCTGATTTCTCAGGAACGGGATGGTGAGGTTTCCGTTTATTTAGTGGATGGTTTGGGTAGCACTCGCGTATTGACGGATATCGACGGGAATGTTACCAACACTTACACTTACGACGCTTTCGGAACGTTAATTGGTTCGGAGGAAATTCTACCCGGACTAGAGAATGACTTTCTGTTTGCTGGCGAGCAGTTTGACGAAGAGTTAGACCAATATTATTTACGTCAACGGTTCTACGATCCTAGTGTGGGTCGATTTGGGCGACGGGATACTTATGAAGGATGGATTTTTAACCCCATCACCTTACATAAGTACCTCTATGCCAATGGTAATCCGGTTATCTACACCGATCCAAGCGGGCTTAGTGCTTTATCTGATTTTTCCCTTCCTGGCTTGAGTATTGCCCAGAAAGTTGGATCTATTTTGGCTGCTACAAGAACTGTATATTTTGCTATTTCTTCAGTAAACAAGCTCAACCAAATAATCGACAGTGCCAACGATATCAAAGATTTTGTAGCCTCTTATGCAGCTTATCTGTCAACTTACTTTGCAGCAATCACAGGAGAAGATGAAGCAAGTGAAGATAATACAGATGAAGATGATACAGATGAAGGTTCTATTGGTGGCAATTCAGGAGAAGAGGAGCAACGAGATTGGACACAAGATAAGCCTCTTACTCCTAGGGATATCAAAAAGTTAAAGAAAGGGGGAGAAGATATACACGAACTGAAAGGAGGTCGCCATGCATCCCGTCGAGACTTGTATAAAGATTCACAAGGCAACATTTATGTCAAACCTAAAGGAGGCCGTGGCCCAGGTGAGCCAACGGATCTCAATATCAATGATTTTTGATGCTGATTGGCAATGCCATGCTTTAAATAAAGGGAAACTGGCACTACTCTTACCAATGGAGGTTGAACAATTGGCAAAAGTAGCCACAGAAGTTTGAATGATGTTGCAGTCTGATATAATAGATCCTGTAGCTGGCGGACGCTGAACCCAGCTTCTTTAGATCTAGTTGAAGCCTTTTTCTAGCTTGCTAGTCTGCTGAGTTGAAATTGTTCGATCAAAAAATATGGAGCTTGTGTATGACTGTAGAAATTGAAGCCTCTTTAACTTTGACTGGAGAGAACTTGATCCCCGATGAGATTTCCGCCTTACTGGATAAAGTTCCCACAAAAATTTGGAAAACTGGTGACTTGATTAGTCCGAGATCTACTCTTCGGCGAAAGCAGAATGGGTGGAGTTTAAGTTCTAACGTAGAAGACATTTATTACTTAGAGTCCCATGTAAAATCGATTTTTGAAAAACTTCGTTCTAGCTGGGAGTCTTTAGTCAACCTATGTCATCTCTATGATGCAGAAATCTCCTGTGTAGTTTATGTAGATGTAGGTGATTCAGTTCCTGCAATTCACTTTGACCAAGATACCATTCAAAAAGTTGCTGAACTGAATGCAGAAATTGATGTAGATCTCTATTATTTAGAGAATTAATGTATTGACATTGTGAACTTGCTTATGTGATTGCGTGAAAACAGATCTACCAAACGACCCAGATGTGAGTTATACTTATACTCTCACGGGTCAAATGGAGAGCGTGACAGACGTGCGTGGGGTGACGAGTTATGCTTATGATGTGCGCGATCGCCTTGTCGGTCGCACGGATCCCAATGGCCCTTATACTGGTGATGGGTTTACCATTGAATACGAGTACGATATGGCGAGTAATCGTACTGGAGTGGAGACACCAGGTGGGTTGACGAGTTACAGTTTTGACGAACGGAACCGCTTGGAAACGGTAGCGGATTCGTCTCAAGGAGTGACGACATATCAATACGATGGGGTTAACAATCTCATCGAGACGGTTTTGCCGAATGGGGTGGTGGAATCTCGCGATTACGATGAGTTGAATCGTCTGGAGTTGTTGGAGCAATCGTTAGATGGTAGTGTTGTCGCCAGTTACGATTACGAGTTGGATGATGCGGGGAATCGGACTTCTGTTGAACGCTCAAACAACAATAAATTCCCAAATACTCATCAGCCGCTTCCTACGAAAAGGGGGTAGCAATAACTATGAATCTATCAAATTGTTTGACAAATTCTCGACAAACGTCAGAGACTCGGTATTGAGTGCCGTAAATTTAGAGGTAGGGGAGGAACCACTTGTATTAAGTTTTTCGGATGAAAATTGGTGGTTGTTACTAACTAACAAAAAGATTGCTTGGAAAACAAACAATCCTTTAAGTTGGTTGTGGTATAAAGATTTTAAAACAGCATCAATCGACACTGAAAAAATTTTAACTTTGGGTGCAAGTTTCAAAAAATATACAAAAAGTTTGAAGCTGTTTTCAAAGTCAAATGAAGAATTTACAGTAGAACTTGCTGAGGCAGGAGAAGCCTTGTTTGTGCTTCTTAATACATTGTTATGGATTCCCAATGCAAAGCTACAATAAAACAAACGCCGAGTCGTTTGCGGCGGCATTTGTCGATCGCCAAGTCGCCAAATTACAAACGCCTTTTACTCTGGATGTTGTTTCCACTGACGAGACAATTGGCTTCGATAACCTCACGGGAACCGTCAACGCCCGTCCGGGAGAAACCACGACTTTTGAAGTGGAATTTACGGGAACTGGGGAAGCACACAGCTTCGATTTGCTGTTCTCCCAACCGGAAACCAACCGGGTTCTAGGTTCGATTCCGGTGACGGTAGGGGCGAATTCGATTTATTTCTACCCCGCCATGGCGATCGATCCCGATGGGGATACCTTAAGCTACCGCTTGCTGAGTGCGCCGGATAGTTCTCAAATTGACCCGATCACTGGGGAAATTGAGTGGACTCCAACAGCAGAAGGTGTCTATTCGTTTACCATTGAAGCGACAGACGATCGCGGTGGTCGGGCAGTTCAAGAATACGAAGTGGCTGTGGTTGCCAGTAACAACAATACCGATCCAGAAATTACCTCTACGCCGCGAGAAACCGCAGTGGAAGGCGTGGCTTATTCCTATGGGGTAGCGGCGACGGATGACGAGGGCGATCGCCTGCAATTCTTCTTAGATGAAGCCCCAGAAGGTGCGAGTATCGATCGCAACACGGGTGTGGTGAGTTGGACCCCCCAAGAAACCAGCGAGACTCCTCAATCTTTTACCGTGCGGGTGACAGACGGACGGGGGGGATCGGACTTGCAGAACTTTGGGGTGACGGTAGGAGAAGATACGGGCAATATTGCCCCGCAATTCGACTCGGAACCGATCGCGATCGCCATCGCCGGAGAACTCTATCGTTACGATGCGATCGCCACTGACAGTAATGAGGATATTCTAAACTACGAACTGGCAGTCAGCCCAGAAGGAATGACAGTCGATCCCGAAACCGGAGTCGTGGTTTGGGAACCTTCTTTATCGCAAGTTGGGGAACAAACCGTCATTTTGCGAGTCGAAGACGGACGCGGCGGCATCGATTTACAAGCCTTTGAAATTGCCACCGTTACCGATAACCGACCGGCTATATTCTCGGAACCCTCTTTGCAAGCCAGCGAAGGATTGCCCTACGAATATCGAGTGCGAGCCATCGATGCCAATGGAGATAGTTTAACCTACTCGGTAGCCAACGCTCCAGTGGGAATGAGTATCGATGAAAGCGGTGTCTTACGATGGGAAACTCCGATATTGGGAGCCTACGACGACATCGAAATTGCCGTCAGCGACGGCACTGGAGAAACCCTGCAAGTCTTCGATTTGCAAGTGGTTCCCCCATCGGCAAACATCACCCCAGAAATCCTCTCCTCGCCTCGAGAAGCGGTACGAGTGGGAAGTAACTATTCGTATCGTACTGAAGCGATCGATGCCAACGGCGATCTGTTGAGTTACCAGTTAACAAACAGTCCCACTGGCATGACCGTTGATGCCAATACTGGGTTCGTTTTCTGGCAACCCCAACCGGGACAGTTGGGAGGTCACGCCGTCACCGTTGAAGTTAGTGACGATCGCGGTGGCATTGTCGAGCAAGACTTTACCATTTCTGTCGTTTCGACGGCGACCAATTCCGCACCCAATATCGACTCGGATCCCTTAGAAGCATCGACAGTCGATCGCCTCTATCGCTACGATTTAACCGCCACCGATCCCGAAGGAGATGTCCTGTTCTGGAGTTTGGAAACCGGCCCCGCAGGCATGGCCATCGACGAGGAAACGGGGACGCTATTGTGGACTCCGGTACTCGAACAGATTGGCAGCCACGAAGTGGTTGTAGAAGTCACTGACGGTTTTGGAGCCATCGATACTCAGAGTTATACTCTAGACGTGCGCGGCGTTAATGTCCCGCCACAAATTACTTCCGTGCCTCTAACTTTGGGTTCTCAAGGGGTTGAATATAATGACGTGATGACGGCGATCGATCTAGAAGGAGATCCCCTCATCTTTAGCTTGGATAACGCGCCGACGGGGATGAGTATCGACCCAGAAACTGGAGTGATGTCTTGGAACTTCCCCCTGGCTGGCAGCTATCAGCTAGAGGCGATCGTCACTGACTCTCAAGGAGACAGCGATCGGCAATTCTTTACCCTAGAAGTGGGAACTGAAGTTCTAAATTCTCCACCTGAATTTACGTCCACTCCGGTGTTATTTGCCGATATTAACGGTTCCTATCGCTACGAATTAAACGCGATCGATGGTGACGATGACGACATCACTTATTCTCTCGTTACCGGACAAGATCTGGGGTTGAGTATCGTTGACGATGCTGTCGTCGGCAACATCTCAACGTTAGGTTCCCATCGGATTGTGGTGTCAGCTTCCGACGGGATGGGAGTGGGGATTCAAAGTTTTATTGTTGAGGCGATCGAGGACGAACCTCCAGCGATCGACACCCGTGTTTTACCCGCCGAATTTGCCACTCCCGATGTCACTTACGGTTACGACGTGCGGGCGACGGATGCTACGCCTTTAACCTACAATTTGGATGGGGTTTCTTTAGGCTTGGGAATGACGATCGACTCCGAAGGTCGATTGCGTTGGATTCCCGACGATCGCGATGTGGGATTGATGCACTCCGGGACGATTTCGGTAACGGATGTGTTTGGAAAAGTTGCCACGTTGGACTTTGACTTTACCGTCGTCAATGACGAAATTCCCCCCTCGGTTATTCTCAATCCAGTGCGGGGAGTCGGCACTGTTAATGGCGAACTTCGAGCCGATTTGGGTTCGGTGACTCGCTTCCAAGCGATCGCCACTGATAACGTCGGTGTCGCGGAATTGGAAGTGTTTGTCGATGGCATTCCCGTCGCCATTGATGCCAGTGGATTCTTCAATTTCGTCCCCAGTTCTGTCGGAACTTTAGAAGTCCGTGCTGTTGCGTCTGACGGTGCGGGAAATGAAGGCACGAGTCCGATTTTGGAAGTACAAATTGTCGATCCCAACGACTTGTTACCGCCGGTGGTGGATATTCGAGATGATATCGGAGACATCCTCATCAGTGCGCCTACCGATGTCATTGGAATTGCCTACGATCCCGATGGTAATTTAACCCACTATACTCTAGAAGTGGCTCCCGTTGCTGGGGGAGAGTTTGTCGAGATCCTCAGCGTTGACGGACAAGAAGTCACCACTTATTCGGCTTTGGGAGAATTCGATTCTTCGGTGTTGTTAAACGACAGTTATATCCTCCGATTGACGGCAACGGATGCAGGCGGAAATACAGCTTCCGATGAGGAAATCGTCCACTTGACGGGTGACTTGAAGTTAGGCAATTTCCAACTCTCGTTTACGGATTTAGAAGTTCCGGTGTCGGGGATTCCCATTAGCATCACTCGCACTTACGATACTCTGACTTCGTTGACATCTGACGAGTTGGGATACG
>CAKZKB010000395.1 GCA_937121005.1 uncultured cyanobacterium
CGAACTTTCCAAGACGAACTCTGAATTCTGAATTCTGAATTGGAGCGAAGCGACTGACGACTCGCCCCAATGTCGCACCGAAGAGAACATCCAGTAGGGAGCGGGAAAGAAGCCAGTTCGTGGTATCGTCACGGAAACGGAACGATCGCCCTTGTCATTCCCCATGAATCATCCCATCGCTGAAGATCGCCGCCTCCCCACCATCCAACTCGTCCATTGGATTGCCAACCCCGTTGATTTTATCTACCGCAATTTGGGAGAGGAGGGCAACCTGTTTGTGGCGCAAATCGGTCGCCTTTCGCCGGCGGTTTTTATCTGTCACCCGGCGGGGGTTGAGGAAGTTTTTAAGCTGAAACACGATCGCATTGCTGGAGTTAGCCCGAATTTACTGCCCGTTGTCGGCTCGAGTTCCTTGCTCACGACTGACGAACCCGAACACCAGCAGCGCCGCAGGTTAATTTTACCTCACTTTCACGGCGATCGCATTCGCGTTTATCGCGAGATTATGCGAGAGGTGGCATTAAGCGTCGCGCGATCGCATCGAGACTGGGGACAACTGCGATCGTTCGCTCAAGAGATTACCCTAAAAGTTATCTCTAAAATTGTCTTTGCGGCAGGTAGCGAACGCGCCGATCGCTTGCAAACCAAACTCGCCGAACTGTTGCAAACCTTGACTTCTCCAGTGCGATCGAGTTTTCTGTTGTTTCCCTTCTTACAAAAAAATTGGGGATCTTGGAGTCCCTGGGGACAATTTCTGCGCTTGCGGCAAGAAGTAGACGAGATTATTTACGAAATTATCCGCGATCGCCGCCAAAATTTCAATAGCGATCGTACCGACATTTTATCACTCCTACTCTCGGCTCGCTTTGAAGACGATACCCCCATGAGCGACACCGAGATTCGCGACCACTTAATCACCTTTTTAATTGGCGGTCGCGAAACCACTGCTTCGTCGTTGGCGTGGGGATTTTATTGGGCGGCGAAATACGAAAACCTGCGAGAAAAGTTACTCGAAGATATTGCCAAACATGGCGACAGCGGCCCGTATTTGGATGCCTTTTGCAAGGAAACCCTCCGCATTTACACGCCAACCTTAATTAGTACGCCCCGACAAGTGCGCGATCGTCCCGTGCGCGTTTTAGACGTAGAATTTCCGGCAGGAACGTTTTTGCTACCCTGTATTTATGGCGTACACCATCGCCCGGATGTCTATCCCAACCCCTACAAATTCGATCCCGATCGCTTCATTCGTCGCCCCTATTCGAGTAGCGAATTTTTCCCGTTTGGCGGGAGTAACCGACGCTGCATTGGCGATGCCTTGGCGATGATGGAAATGAAAGTCGTTCTCGCAGCAATTTTACCCCAGTACAAGATGGCGATCGATCCGGTTGACGTGCATCCGCAGCGTTTTGGGATTACAATTAGCGTTCCCGATCGCTTGCAAATGCAGTGGGTCGATCGCCCCTCTTAACTATTCCTTATCCTGCGGCAATAATTGTCCGATGGCGGGGAGAATTAAACGCGATCGTCGGCGATGCAAATCCTGCCCCTTCGATTTCACCTGCAATATCGAAGGCAAAATACTCGTCGAGATAGGGTTCGGTACTTTTGAGCAATGTCAGCACGTAAGGCGGCATTTTCGCGTAGATTTCCGATGCGGGATTCATATCCATAATTGCCAAATGTCCGCCCGGACGCAACACTCGCCGCACCTCAGTCAGTATTTTTCGAGTTGCATCTTGGGGCAATTCGTGGCAAACTAAAAAGAGCGAAACCAGGTCGAAAGAATTATCGGGCAACCCCGTATTTTCGGCCGCTGCGTGTCGCCAATTCATTTTAGCGCCGCGCTGTTGGGATTGGTAGCGAGCCACTGCTAAAAAGTAGGGCGACAAATCCACACCCGTCAGTTTGGCATGAGGATAGGTTTCCTGTAAAGCAAAGGTACTCATTCCCACGCTGCAACCGAGATCCAGAATATCTCGCGGCGCTTCGCTGATGTGTTTTTGTAACAGTTCTAAATGGCTTTGACGCAGGCGATCGTCCCCATTTGCCCCCGTGTCGGGCCAGATTTTAGCGTGAACGGCTTTCGCCGCCACTTCCACTTCGGTGGCGGGTTCCCATCCTAAATTCCCTTCATCGTAAGCGTGGAACGATCGCAGGTAATACTCGGGATAAACCAGATTGGGATCTTCGACGGCGGCGAGTTCGGTTTCTAAATT
>CAKZKB010000396.1 GCA_937121005.1 uncultured cyanobacterium
GAGCCAATCCACTTCCCAAACAGTAGTGCACCCCATCGCCAAAGGCCAAATGGCGGTTGGGAAACCGATTGAAATTCAAGCGATCGGGATCCTCAAAGACTGCCGGATCGCGATTTGCCCCTCCCAAACATAATAGCAGTTTTTGTCCGGCAGCAATGGTTTTTCCTCCTATTTCTACATCTTTGAGTGCCAACCGCGCCCCGAGTTGAACGGGAGAGTCGTATCGCAATAACTCTTCTACCACTGCGTTCATTCCGTCCGGGCGGTTTTGCAACCCGTTGAGACTACCTTCTTGCTGTAATAATGCTAGGGTTCCATTTCCGACTAAATTTACAGTGGTTTCTTCTCCCGTTGCAAAAAGTAACATGGATAAGGAGATAATTTCTTCGTCCGAGAGCCGATCGTCTCCTCGGGTGGCCGTGGCTAGGGCGCTCATTAAATCGTCTTCGGGGTGCGATCTTTTGCGATCGAGCAACTCTTGAAGGTAGGCAGAAAACTCAACGACCAACTGGTTCAAATGCTCGTATTCTGACAGAGAAAGGAGAGGTTCGAGGACTCGAGCCAATTCGTCAGCCCACTCATTTAACTGCTCGCCATCTTGCCTGGGAATACCTAAAATTTCCGAAATAACGGCAACTGGTAAAGGTCGGGCGAGCACCGATACCAAATCGAAACTCTGGACATCTTCGACTCGATTTAAAAGTTCCTCGACAATCTGACCAATGCGATCGCGCCATTGCTCTAACGCCGCCATACCAAATGCGGGAGCCACAAAGTCATGCAGCCGAGTCCATGCAGGGGGTTCTAAATAAAATAAAAAATGCCGCGATATGTTGACAATCGCATTGAGGTTGCGCTGTTTTTTCTCTAAATAGCGACTTTTTTCTTGCAAACTCTGGGGTACGGGAACGACCGCAAATCGACGATCGCGCAATACGGCTTTGATATCCTCGTAGCGCACCAATACCCAAACGTTTATATAGCTCCAGTGGACGGGATCGCGATCGCGCAGTTCCCGATATAAAGGATAGGGATCGCGGCGAAACGCACTGGAAAACGGGTCGAACTTCACGGAATTTGCGGTCATAAGTTACCTCAAAGAACGTAATTTTAGTTGTTTTAACGTCGAGTTAATATCCTCTTGTAAATGCACAAAATCTGATTTGAACTGCGGATTTTCGCCCCAGTCGGCCACCACTTCTAAATCGCCGGATAAAAACAATTGCCGAGTGCGCTGCCGTTGGATTTTACCGCTCGAAGTCTTAGGAATCGTCGTGGTTTTCAGCAAAACAATGGCGTAGGTTTGTAACTCGTGTTCGGCTGCCACTGCTTGGCGAATGTCGCCGACAACTTCATCGACATCCAGTTTTCGCAGGTGCGATCGCTCCACCTCCTGCACTACGACTAGCCGTTCTTCGCCTTCCACCTGCACCCCAAAGGCCGCACCGCAGCTGGGACGCAGTGCCTCATTGCACTCTTCTACCGTGAGCTCGATATCCTGCGGGTAATGATTGCGCCCCCGAACGATGATAGCATCCTTGAGCCGGCCGGTCACAAAAAGCTCCCCTTCGCGGAGAAATCCTAAATCTCCCGTCCGCAAAAATGGCCCCTCTCCCGTTGCTAATCGCGCCTGAAATGTGGCTTCTGTGGCCTCAGTCTGCCGCCAGTACCCGCGAGCCACCGTCGCTCCCCGCACCCAAATTTCGCCAACCCGTTGCGGCTGACAGCGCTGGCACGTCTGCGGATCGACGATCGCGACTTCCGTATCCATTTCGCTGCGCCCGCAACCGACGAGAACTTGGCGACTTTCTTCTGGTGCAGTTTCTTCGATGCGATTTTGCCCGAGCGCCGAGAGTGAGACGGGATAAAAAGTCGGTTGGATGCCAGCTGGGACGATCGTCACTTGCAGCGTCGCCTCGGCCAAACCGTAGCAAGGGGAAAATGCGGCCATGGCGAAACCGCAGGGGGCAAACTGGCGGGCAAAATCCGTTAAAACCTCAGCCCGCACCGGTTCGGCACCGTTGAAGGCCATGCGCCACCGACTCAGATCGAGATCCTGTCGCTGTCGATCGCTCGTTTTGCGAGCGCATAGATTGTAGGCGAAGTTGGGGCCGCCGCTATGGGTAGCTCCGTAGCGAGAAATTGCTTGCAGCCAGCGTCGGGGTCGTTGCAAGAAGGCAGCAGGAGGCATCATATAACAGGCGATACCTTTATAAATGGGCTCGAAGACACCGTAAATGAGACCCATATCATGAAATGTCGGCAACCAGGTCAAGATTATATCGTCACGACGGTGCTGGCCGATCCGATCCATTGCCTCTAAATTGACTAACAAATTTTCATGCGTCACCATCACTCCTTTTGGCGTTCCCGTCGAACCGGAGGTGTATTGTAGGTAAGCCAGAGTTTGCGGAGTCAGGGTCGGTTCTTTCCATTCTTGAGTGGGAATCGCGATCGCGTCAGTGGCCAGCCAGTTTAATTTTCCCATGTCATCGCTTTCGCCAAACCGCTTTTCAATGGTATTAAGAGTTGCAGTATCGGTTAGCGCTAGAGTCGCTTGGGAGTCGGCGACGATCGACTGCAAGCGCAGTAGGGTTTGGTTGCGACGGGGGGGATAGACGGGAATGGCGATAATGCCAGCATACAGACAGCCGAAAAAGGCGGCAATAAATTCCAGTCCTGGCGGGTAGAGAAGCAAGGCGCGATCGCCAATAAAGCAGTTTTGTTGCAACTTGGCGGCGATCGTCGTGGCGCGATCGTGCAGTTGGCGATAGGTGAGGCGATCGGACTCGGTTTCGCCATTCTCTAGGAAAATAAAGGCCGTGTCGCCCCCCAAGTGGCGCGATCGCTGTTGCAGCAACTCGACGAGAGTGGAAAATTCAATACCGGGAACGGGAGGCGCAGCGTCGGACATATCAATTTTGGATTTTAGATTTTAGATTTTGGATTGTAGACTGACCCATCATCCGATTTTAGATTTTGGATTGACCCCTCGGATGGATCCGGTTTTGCTCCACAGATGAATCTGGAGGCTTGTATCCGTCAAGGTTCCCGGATATAACAAAGCGCGATCGAGGCTGGATTCACCCTAGTTTAACGATTTGGGAAAACACTCGACAACTGTTGGCCCCAATTCTAAGAAGGGGAGACAAGGGGAGGGGGAGAGGGGGGGACAAGGAGACAAGGGGACAAGGAGACAAGGAGACAAGGAGACAAGGGGACAAGGAGACAAGGGGACAAGGAGACAAGGAGACAAGGAGACAAGGGACAAAACTCACCCTAATACCTAAAACCTAATCCCTAATACCTAAAAATAGTCTAATATGGAAGCGATCGCCTAGAAATTCTCCCCATGATTGGCAAGGTTCCCGCCTGCGCTGCTACGGTTTGGATCGCGACCTCTGGCGTGGCGATCGCTCAAGTGATTCCCGACAGTACCCTTCCGGTCAACTCTACCGTTGTCACCGACGGGAATGGGTTGCAAATTACGGGAGGAACTCCCGCCGGAGGGAATTTATTCCATAGTTTTACTCAGTTTTCAGTACCAACAGATGGTATTGTCTCGTTCGAGAATGCCCCGACAGTTGACAATATTATTTCTCGCGTCACTGGCGGACAAATTTCGACGATCGACGGTACGCTGTCTGCAAATGGCACGGCGAATCTCTTTTTACTTAATCCCAATGGTATCATTTTTGGCAGCAACGCCCAGTTAGATATTGGTGGTTCATTTGTGGGTACGACGGCGAGTGGGATAACCTTTGCAGACGGCACGGAATTTAATGTCAATACTTCCCAACCGCCTCTACTTTCGGTGAACGTTCCGATCGGTTTGCAGTATGGAACCAACCCGGCGGGAATTGAAGTGCGCGGGACGCAAACAAGTGTCGAACCTGGAGAAGTTTTGGCGCTTGCAGGTGGAAATATTACCATTGACGGCGCATTTTTAGAAGCACCTGGGGGCGATGTTCAACTCTTGGCAGTTAACGCACCGGGGACGGTGACATTTTCTCCTGAAGTGAGTATTCCAGAAACGGTCGATCGTGCTGATATTACCCTCACCAATGCTGCCGAAATTAACGTCATGGCCGATATTGGCGGGACGATCGAAACCTATTCAGCCAATCTCAATCTCGATTCTGGAAGTTTGCTAACGGCGGGAGTGGTTGGCAACGGGGGCGTAACGGATGCCGTTTCGGGTAACATTGAAATTGACGCATCGGAAGCGGTTTCTGTATCGGGAAGTAGCCTCATTGCCAATGTTGTCGATGAAAATGCAATCGGCGATGCGGGGAATATAGAAATCTCCACCGGATCGCTTCAGGTTTCGGGCGAATCTGTTTTAACTAGCGACACCTTTGGGATGGGGAATGCGGGCGAAATTTTTGTGAACGCTCGCGATCGCGTTAACTTTGACAGTGGTTTTGCCTTTAGCGATGCCGAAACTGGCGCGATCGGCAATGCGGGCTTTATTGAGATTAACACCGAAACTGCGACGATCGCTAACAATTCTGAAATTGGGACTCGCCTATTTCCCGGAGTGATGGGACAAGCGGGAAATATTACCATCAATTCGGGTTCGCTTGCGGTTATAAGTGGTTCGACTTTAACCAGCGATACCTTTGCGGTTGGCGATGCCGGATCCATTGTCTTAAACGTCCGCGATCGCGCTATTTTTGACAACGGTTTTGCCTTTAGCGATGTCGAAGAAGGCGCGATCGGCGACAGCGATGGTATTTTTATTACGGCAGGTTCGCTGGCAATTTTGAACCAGTCAGAATTGTCTACAAATGTAGACAGTCAAGGCATTGGTGGCGAAATTATTTTGAATGTAGCTAGCGATTTCGTTCTCGACAATAGCTTTCTGTTCGGAGACGTAGAAGAGGGGGCAACTGGGATCGCTGGATTTATTGAAATTAATGCCGGAAGTGTTGCTATTTCCAATGGTTCGGCTTTGGCAACGCGACTGTTAGCAAATGCCACAGGAGAAGCGGGAGCAATTGCCATTAACACAGGCACTCTGGATATGTCAGGTGGTTCGGCTTTAACTAGCGATACTTTTGGTATAGGAAATGCAGGCGCAATTGTCATTAACGCTCGCGATCGCGTTGCCATTGACAATAGTTTTGTCTTGAGTGATGCCGAAATGGGTGCGATTGGCGATGCAGGTTTTATTGAAATTAACGCGGAAACGGCGACGATCGCTCACAATTCCCAAATCGGAACTCGCCTATTTGAAGAGGTGATAGGAGAAGCAGGAAACATTACCATCAACGCAGGTTTTTTGAATGTTATAAGCGGTTCTATTTTGTCAAGCGATACCTTTGGAGAGGGTAATTCTGGGGCGATCGTCTTGAACGTTCGCGATGCGATCGTCTTTGACAATGGTTCTGCTTTGAGTGATGTGGAAACAGGGGCAACTGGCAACAGCAATACGATCGATATTACCGCCGAATCCCTGTTTGTTCTCAACGGCTCGGATATCAGTACAAACGTTGAAGGAGATGGCATTGGTGGGGCGATCGTCCTCAATATTGGCGATCGCATTGTTGTCGATAATAGCGAAATTCGCGGCGACGTAGAAGAAGGTGGATTTGGAGATGGCGATCGCATTATTATTACGGCGCGATCGTTAGAAGTCCGAAATGATGCCGAAATTAGTACCAACGTTGAAGGTGTGGGCAATGGTGGGGAGGTGATTATCGATTTAGAAGAGAATTTAATCGTTGATGCAAGCGAAATTTTAGCCGATTTAGAAGCAGATGCGATCGGCAGTGCGGGCTTTATTAACATTACTGCTGATACGATAACCTTAGTCAACGATGCTTTGATTTCTACCCGCGTTTTACCTAATGCAGAAGGAAATGCAGGAGATATCGATCTAAACGCCCGTTCTATTTTTGTAAGTAGCGGTGCGGCAATTGATGGCACGACGCAAGGGATTGGAAATGCCGGAGGTGTGGTTCTAATTGCCAGCGATCGCATTGTTTTTGACGGTGGAAACTCCCTCAGCGAAGCCTTAGCAGGGTCTCAGGGAAACGGCGGTGGCGTAGAATTAATTGCGCCTTTAGTTATTATTGAAAATGGCGCGATCGTCGGTGCAAACAACCTCGGCGACGGGGGACGCAGTGCCGGAGAAGTATCAATTATTGCCCCTCGATTGCGACTGAATAATAACGCCACTGTCACTGCTTCTACAGTTGGTTTGCAAGGCGATATCGACATTGTAAGTCAAGACTTGCGTTTGCGGCGAGGATCTCGTTTAAATGCCAACGCAACGGGCATCGAACCGGGAGGGAATATTACCATCGTCACTGAAACAGTTGTGGCTTTAGAGAATAGCGATATTACTGCTAACGCGATAAACAGTCGCGGTGGTAATATTGGTATTGCAGCGTTAGGAATTTTCGGAACCGAATTTCGCCCTTTTCTCACTCCCAACAGCGACATTACTGCAACCTCTGCTTTGGGGGCGCAATTTAGCGGACAAGTGGAACTGTTAACCCCTGATGTGGATGCGGCGGCGGGATTAGTAGACCTCGATGTTGACGTGGTTGATGCGACTGCATTAGTCGGGCAAAATCCCTGCGATAATAGTACAGATAGCGAATTTATTGTCACTGGACGCGGCGGTTTACCGCCTAATCCCACCGATACGGTTTTCGTTCCCGGAACGGCGATCGAGTGGGATAATGGAGGGGACGATCGCGCGATCGAAACCAACCCAAACCAACCTCCCCAACTCACCCCCCTCAGCGAAGCAACCCACTGGACGATCGCCCCCAACGGTCGAGTATCGCTGGTTTCGCAAGTGCCAGCAAGTCCGTTTTTGCCCTCTGAAACTTGCAAGTTTAACCAATAACGATGTAGGGGCAAACGGCGTTTGCCCAATCCAAAGATTCGCGAATCGCCCCTACAGTTTTCGGAAAATGGTATAATTAATTAATGCTACAATCCGATCGCTTGGGCGGGCGAAGCATTCGCCTTCTAATTGATGGAGTTTTTCTCTCTTTTTCGGTGCGAATGCTTAGCCCCTACAAATACTGTAACTCTTCTAATAGATCTGACTTTATCCCCCTAATACCTAAAACCTAATACCTAATACCTAACCCACCTCAAACTGTTTGGCATAAAATTGAGAATAACGATCGCCCTTTGCTAATAACTCCTCGTGGGTTCCCGCTTCGACGATCTGTCCCTTTTCCAGTACCAAAATGCGATCGGCGTTGCGAACTGTAGCCAAGCGATGGGCGATGACAAACACCGTGCGATCGCGCGTTAACCGTTCTAAAGCCTCTTGTACTAATGCTTCCGATTCCGAGTCTAAAGCCGATGTCGCCTCGTCTAATATCAAAATGCGCGGATCCAGAAGAACTGCACGGGCGATGGCAATGCGTTGGCGCTGGCCGCCCGATAAATCGATGCCACGCTCCCCAATTTGGGTATAATATCCCTGGGGAAGTTGGGCGATGAAACGGTCGGCGTTGGCGACTTTTGCCGCTTTTTCCACCTCTGGTAACTCGTAGTTCTCCCGTCCGAAGGCGATATTATCCGCGATCGTCCCCGAAAATAAAATCGTCTCCTGGGGAACGATACCAATTTGTCGCCGCAAGCTGCTGAGAGTGACATCGCCAATATCGATCCCGTCGATGAGAATTTGTCCCGCTTGCGGATCGTAAAATCGAGGTAGCAGGTTAACCAACGTGCTTTTTCCTGCCCCCGAAGACCCCACCAAGGCGATCGTCTCTCCCGGTTTCCCTAGCAGGTTGAGATTTTTTAAGACCCATGGGTCTCGTTTTTCGGTTCCCAATGGTGAATCAGTGCTAAGATAGGTAAAACTAATGTTGCAATATTCGACTTTCCCCGTCACCTCGGGCAAGTCGGCGGCGTTGGGTTTCTCGATGACATCCGGTTGCAACTCAAACAGTTCAAAAATGCGATCGAGAGACGCTTGTCCTTGCTTGAATTCGTTATAATTACTCGTAACTTGCCCGATGGGATCGATCAACATCGCCACCGCCGCCAAATAGCTGGCAAATTCAGCCGCAGTTAAATTATTTCGGGCAATTTGCCATGCCCCTAAAAAGAAGAGTAGCACGACGCTCATGGCTTCAAAAAAACCGACGATTACGAATTGTAACGCCTTAATTCGTTCGGCCAAATAGTGGAAGCGACGATTGCGTTCGGCTTCAAAAGCGAACCGCTTGCTGGTATACTCTTCAGCAGCGAAGGCTTGTACTAAACGAATGCCAGCAAAGGTTTCAGCAATGGCGGCGGCGAGGTTAGAAGCCTGCGATCGCGCCCGGCGAGAAAAGCCTAACAACTTCTCGCCAAACCAACCAATTAAAACCGCCATCAAGGGGGCAATTACAAATGTGGCTAACGTTAGCTGCCAGTTCAACCATACCATGTAACCGAGAACGACAACTAACTGAAGCGACGAGGGAATAAACTGATGAAAAACCTTGTTCGTGACTTCGCCAACGCGATCGATATCTTCCGTGAGGCGATAGGCCAGATCTCCGGTTTTGGCTGTGATAAAATAGCGAATGCTCAACTTTTGCAAGCGATCGAAGGTTGCCAAACGCAAATCTAAAGCGATCGCCAAGGCAGCTTTTGCCATTAGCATATCTTGCCCGAACTGCATCGCCCCGCGTACCAGAAAAATAACCGCACTCAACCCCGCAATGCGGGCAATGGCGCTTACGTCCCCGGCTCCGATATACTGAGCGATACGACCGACTAACCAGGCGAGAACCGGCCAAAATGCCGTAAACCCCAGGGTGCAGGCAAAGGCTTTGGCGATCGTCGCTCTATGGGGGCGAAGGAACTGGACGAACAATGCTAGAATAGGTATCTTCCCGAATCGGCTTCTCGATCGTACCATTATTTTCGCTCCGAACGATCGCTTCGAGGTGCGAGGTGCAAGGTTTCAAGGATGAAGGAGGAAGGATGAAGGATGAAGTGGGAAGGATGAATAGTGATTTCTCCCCCTCTCCCCCTCCCCTTGTCTCCCCCTCTCCTTGTCCCCCCAAACCCCTAATCCCCTAATTCCCCAAACTCCTATCCCCCAAACCCCTAATCCCCTAAACCCCTAATTCCTGCCAATACCGTAACTGTTCAAACGAATGTGATATGACCTTAATATTCTTGTTGCTGTTTGGATTGTTGTTCGTTGAAACCCCACCGTCAGAGACAATTGCCACTGATGTCCGCAAGAACGCCTACCCGAGCGATCGCGTCGATCTCGAGCCTTGGCGCGATCGCTTTCCCGACATTATCTCGGAATGGGAAAGTCAGTGTAACGGAACTATCGAGGCGATGTACTATACCGAAGCCTCCTCGAAAAAAGCCAGTTTCGTCTGTTGGGAATCGACGGACGAAAACGGTTTGCGATCGGGGCCGTGGTTGGGCGTTTTACCCGTTTCCGATCGCGATCCTCACTTTGTTCGCGAGACCTGGACTTGTTCTGAAGGAAACGATCGCTGCCAAGGGATTTTATCTCAAGTGCGATCGCGCTACCCAGACGAATTGGAAGCGGCTGAATTTCGCTGCGCCACCCGCAAAGGCACTTTATTTTTTGAAGAAGGAGAAGGCTACATCGATTTGCGCTGCGGTTTTTTCGGTACCTATCTATCAGAATACGATGAGGAGAACAACTACGAATCTTTTGGCAGTGCCAGCGTGTCGGTGGGGCGTTTCCAGCTAGATCTCCCGGAAAATTAGGTTAAATTACGCAGATCCGGGAGACGGCGATCGGTGAAAAACTCGCCAGACTCTTACCGAGAGACAAAGCCATAGGTTAATCTAAAGGAGGTGTCGCGAGTCAACGACCTTATCCTGTCCGCTCGATCGCCCGTACCTTTCCAGCCTGACATGACCGAAAACTCCCGCCTTCCGTTCTACAAGTCCATCGCCCCCCCGTTGTGGGGATGGATCGATCGCGTCCGCGTCAGCCGTAAAATCGGTTTTGGATACGCGATCGCCGTCGGTATTGCCGTCGTCGGTACGGGGATCGGGGTCGCCATTGGCGAATACTACCAGCGCCAAGCCTGGGCGACAAAAGAACACGCCCGCCAAGAGCTCGAACTGCTGCACCGCCTGCAAACCTACGTCTTGCAAACCCGCACCCACCAGCAACAACTGATTCCCTTGCTGGGAGACAACGATGCGTTTCGAGAAGAATACGCCAGCTTGCAAAACTACGCCGCGAGCGTCGATCGCACCTGGGAACGCCTGCGCGAGTTTATCGAGAGCGTCAATCTTAACGACAACGACAAAGTGCACGCCGTCGCCATTCCCCGCTTCCTCTACCTTTACCGTCGCGTACCGAACAATTACATCGAACGCCTCGAAGATACCTTAGCCCTCGTCGATGCAGGCAATCTTGACACGCCCGAGGATGTGGCGAGCGCTCGATCGGTACTTTTAGCCTTTACTAACAGCGCCCTAGCCAAACGCTTCGATCGCATCTCCGACGATCTCAGCGAATTAGTCGCCCTCTCAGAAGCGGAAAATCTGGAAGCCGATCTCGCCGTTATCGCCGCCGATCGCCTGCGCCTGTGGATTATCGTCATTAGCGCCCTGCTGTCAGTGGCGATCGCCTTTACCCTCGCCGCCTATACCACCCGCGCCATCGCCCAACCCCTGGAAGCCGTCACCCAAGCCGCTCGAAAAGCCAGCCGAGAAGAGGATTTTAGCCTGCGTGCCCCCGTTGCTAGTGGCGACGAAATCGGTCTTTTAGCCGAGTCGTTCAACGAACTGCTGGCTCGCATTGAAGTGTTACTCGTCGAGCGCCAAGCTGCTGCCGCCCAGCAGTTACTTCAAAGCGAAAAAATGTCCTCTTTAGGGCAAATGATGGCTGGAGTTGCCCACGAAATTAACAACCCTGTCAACTTCATTTACGGCAATTTATCTCACCTGCAAGAATACACCGAAGAAATTTTAGAACTGGTGGAAGTCTACCGCCAAGAGATCCCCGATCCGCCCGACAGTGTGATCGATAAAGCCGAAGAAATCGACATCGATTTTCTGGCAGAAGATTTAAACAAACTTCTCGACTCGATGAAACTCGGGGCCGAGCGCACCCGCTCCATTGTCCTCAGTTTGCGTAATTTTTCTCGCCTCGAAGAAGATACGCCCCATCCTGTCGATATCAACGAATCGTTAGAAAGTACCCTAACGTTACTGCGAAATCGCACCAAACAAGGGATTGCCGTCGATCGCAACTACGGCGATATTCCCTCGGTCGAAGGCTATTCGGGATCCCTCTATCAAGTGTTTATGAACTTGCTCGCTAACGCCATGGACGCAGTGGAAGAACGGCGCGATCGCGAAGCGAATTTCTCACCCCAAATTGCCATCGTCACCGAAACCCTCGAAGACTGGCTCGGCGATGGCGAAATCTCTCCCCAAAAAGCCGTTGCCATTCGCATCACTGACAACGGTGGTGGCATTTCTCCCGAACATCAAGCCCGGATTTTCGATACCTTTTTTACCACCAAACCCGTTGGCGTGGGGACGGGATTAGGACTGGCGATCGGCCGGGAAATTGTCGAAGACAAACATGGCGGACAACTCAGCTTTACCTCCGAACTCGGCCGGGGCACGGAATTCTCCGTTATTTTACCTGTGACGCGATCGTCGGTGCAACCGGCTCCCTCGCGTCCGGCTCAACTGATTGGGTAGAGGGTTTTTAACTGTTCGCCGATCGCGATCGCCATTTTCCCTTAAAATAGAGAAATACCATCCTCGATACGTGCAGCTAAATTGTGGTACTGACTCAGATCCAACCCTCCCAACATCCCCTCGCCGATTACGTGCATCGCCTCGAGTCGGGAGCCGCTTTGCTGGTTGACACCCCGCAAAACGTTGTCGAAGTTGTCGGCATTCTCAAAAGTTACGGTGTCGTCCTCGATGCCTACTCTAATAATTTAATTTACATTTCCGAAAACCAATTTCTAGTTTTCTTTCCTTTCTTTAAATACTTTAACGGCGACGTTAACACCAGCAAACTGTTTCGCCACTGGTGGCACGATCGCATTAACTATGAATATGCGGAATACTGCATGAAATCCATGTTTTGGCATGGCGGCGGCGGCTTGGACGAATACGTGGGTTCGCCCCAGTTTCGCAAGGCGATCGAACCCCTCATCCGCGAAAAGTTTAAATTCAATCCTGTCATTTTAGGCTTGCACAAACTCTTCCCCGAATTTCTCCCCGAACTGATGCGCGTTATGGCCTATTATAGCGGTTTGGGGCAGTTTTGGCGCGTGATGAGCGATATGTTTCTTGACTTGAGCGATCGCTACGATAACGGCGAAATCGAAACCATTACCCAAATCGTCCAACACATCCAAGATGGCTTAGTCGCCGCCGCCAGCCAGCCGATTACCTACCAAGTGAAACTCGGCGATCGCCCCTTTAACCTCATCCCCAAATCCGCCGGACTCACCTTTTTAATGGATACCGCCGTGCCTTACGTGGAAGCAATTTTCTTTCGCGGAACCCCCTTCCCCGGCACGGTTTCCTACAACGCTCAAGCCTACCAAATCCCCTTATATCAAAGGGATTTCCAATACGGGGCTCTCTATGCCGATCCGCTTCCCATCGGCGGTTCTGGCATTCCTCCCACCCAATTGATGCAGGATATGCGTCACTTTCTCCCCGACTACTTACACGACATTTATCGCCAAACTCTACGCGGCGAAGACGATTTGCGAGTGCAAATTTGTCAAACCTTTCAAAAGTCGATGTTCTGCGTCACCACAGCCGCACTTCGCGGTTTAGCCCCCCATCCGTTGGATACGGAAGATCCCCAACAGCAACGGGAAAATCGCGCCTATCTCGAAGGTTGGATGAATCGGTTCCTCACCTCGCGGTTGTTGGTGGCGAATCAATGACAATTAAAAATTAGCGTAAGCATTCAGGTGTTACAGAGAAACCCGGTTTCTAGGCCCGTTGACGATCGGACAGAGGCTATCGTAGAAGAGATACGGTAGGAAACTTACACTGGCGCGATCGCGTTCCAGTTACCCGCAGACAGTGTTATAATCGAACAGACTAAAGAGTCCTTTTTCTAGGTTGACGCTATGACCGTTGAAAAAATTAGCGATCGCTATCAAATTGAAATTCCTTTACAGGTACGAGAAGCCCTAGGGCTAAAACCCGGTGATGCCTTCGAGATAAAAGCGATCGATGAGACAGTTGTCATGGTTCCCCTTCCAGTTGGAACATCAAGCCATACCGATCGCCTTTTCGGAAAGCATCGCACTTTATGGTCTGGCGAGGATGCAGTTGCCTACATTCGCAAGGAACGGGAATCGTGGCGAGACTAGAAGAAATTGTAGAAGAGATACGGTAGGAAATGCTTTTTATGACTTCAACAACCAACGATCGAGCGAGTATTATCCGAACAGAGCGTGGACTGACGATTGCCGGAACTCGCCTCACACTATATGATGTGATGGATCGCCTCAAAGCTGGATACCCTCACAAGTTTATTCGCGACGAATTCGACTTGAGCGACGATCGACTTCAGGCAGCGCTTGCTTATATTGAGGCGCATCGAGACGAGGTGGAATTGGAGTACGAAGAAATTTTGAGAATGGCGGCAGAAACGCGACAGTATTGGGAAGAACGGAACCGCGATCGCTTGGCTCGAATTGCTGCAACTCCTCGCTCTGGATACGAAGCTGCTCGGATTAAGTTGATGCAGCGAAGAATGAAGCGAGATGCAAACCAGAAATGATTATTTTGGTAGATTATAATCTGAATCGCCAAGCAATTTTACTTTCCGGAAGGCTGGCGATTGAAGGATGGCTAGAGATCGTTCCAATTCAATTGGTAACATTTACCGAAATAGGCATCCCCTCAGATAGTAGCGATCGCTTTGTTTGGCGATTTGCTCAAAGTAATGGGATGCTGTTGTTGACGGCAAACCGCAGTGCAAAAGGTAAAGATGCTCTAGAACAAGTCATGCGCGAAGAAAACACGCCGACCTCATTTCCGATCCTCACCATTAGCGATCCCGATCGCGTTAATGAATACAACTATCGAGAACGTTGTGTCGATCGGCTAGTCGAAATTGTCATCGATATTCGAGATTATTTGGGTGCGGGTCGGCTGTTTATTCCATGAAGTCTATTATACCGGAGCACGATCGCGTTCCAGTTGCCCGCGAACAGTTAAACGGGTAGGGATTCGTCCTACGGTGTATGATGGAAGTACAGCCTTTTTGATAGCGCAGGTTATGGCATTCTGGCAAGCGGGACAGGCGATCGACAACGGCAAATACGAAATCCGCGAGTGCATTGGTGGCGGTGGGTTTGGGGTGACGTATAAGGCGATCGCGTCTGGCGATCGGCAAGTCGTCGCTATCAAAACCCTCAACCGCAATCTGTTCAAAAGCGACACCGAGTTTGACAAGTGGCAAACCAAGTTTATCAACGAAGCCGTCTGTCTGTCCAAATGCAGCCATCCCCATATTGTTGAGGTGCGCGAAGTTATTCGCGAGGGGAACCTGTGGGGAATGGTGATGGATTACGTGGAGGGGACGAATTTAGCTGAATGCGTGGCAGATAAAGGGAGATTATCCGTTGATGAGGCGATCGCCTACATTCGTCAAGCGGGAGCCGCGCTGTCAGTGGTTCATGACAAAGCCATGCTGCATCGCGACATCAAACCCCAGAATATCATGCTGCGGGCAGCCACAGGCGAGGCCATTTTAATTGATTTTGGGTTGGCGCGAGAAGTCATCTTTGACCAGACGCAAACCTTCACCAATGCGGGAACCGAATGTTACGCCGCACCGGAACAATACCAACCGCGAACCGCATCTAAACGGAGAACGAAACTCGGTTACTATTCTGATGTGTACGCGCTAGCGGCAACGCTGTACTATTTAGTGACGGCAGAAACGCCATTACCGGCCAATTTTCGCCAGCAAGGAATCCCGTTACCTGCGCCCCAACATCACAACCCGGATCTGGATGACAAGGTTAACGATGCCATTTTAACAGGCATGGCGTTGGAACCGCAAGATCGTCCGCAAACAGTGGCGGCGTGGCTGGAATTGTTTGCACCGGAAAATAACGATCCTATATTTTGCTTCGATCGGGGTCTTGACTTGTATAACTTAGGACGAAACGAGGAGGCGATCGCCAGTTACGATAAAGCTCTCCAAATTAAATCAGATTATAACGCAGTCTGGAATAATCGTGGAATTGATTTGTCTAAATTAGGACGATATGAAGAGGCGATCGCCAGTTACGATAAAGCTCTCCAAATTAATCCCGATAAACACGAATCCTGGGATGGCCGCGGCGTTGCTTTATTCCATTTAGGACGATATGAAGAGGCGATCGCTAGTTTTGATAAAACTCTCCAAATTAATCCCAGTGATGATATAGCTTGGTACAATCGCGGCTTTACTTTAGATAAATTAGGACGATATGGAGAAGCGATCGCTAGTTGGGATAAAGTTCTCCAAATTAAACCCGATAAACACGAAGCCTGGTATGCTAAGGCTGTGTGCTACGCCCGTCAAAATAACCTGGAAGATGCACTGAAACACTTACAGCAAGCCATAGAACTCAATCCCAAATGGCGAGAAACGGCAAAAAATGTTTCTGTTTTTGACAATATTCGCCGCGATCGCCGCTTTCGGATCCTGGTAGGAGAGTAAACCCGGTTTCTCATGGATTTTTAGTTTGGCATTATTTTCTCACCGACACTTGACAATAACTGTAATTACTAACCAATCTTCCCCATCTCGAACAGCAAACAACCGCAAGCAAGATGTTGGCGCTACAAAGTAGACATGAATGCTTACCGATCGTCTAAAATGGATTCGAGATCTCTTGCTCCATGAATAACTCTAAGAATTTCAACTTTATCATCAGCGATTCGATAAAAAATCAGGAACCTCCTAAATCCTTTAATTGCTTGTTGTCGGATACCAGCTAGTCTAGGATTAGAGAATTGACAAGGTTTCCCCATTTTCGGAGCTTTAGCAAGTTTCTGAAATGTACTTTCGGCGGCCATTAAAAAGCGATCGGAGGCATCCAAGTTATCGGCGGCAATGTAAGTCGCCACTTCAATTAAATCGCGGATAACTTGCGGTCGTTTGTTAACCTTGTTCATCAGTTTTGAGTCGATCGCGTACAGCCGATCGAATATCTTGCCAGTCTTGCTGCGTCATAGGGGTTGCCGTTCCCGAGTCTAACCCTTCGAGTAACAAATTTTCCAGGCGATCGTGCGCTCTTCGTTCCCGATCTTGACGTACCAATTCCTGAAAATACGCGCTGAGGTTGTCGTAGCCTTCTTTAGCCACAGTTTCTTCGATATAATCTCCCATCGAATCCGGTAAAGAAATGTTAATGGTTTTCATCAGTGCTGACTCCTTGAATTGAGTTCGCGATCGAGGCAAGCCACTACATCCACAGGATAAGTCTTTATATAGAATCTCGATCGCCTAATATTAAAGATAGCACGTAATACCATTTTCCGAAAACAGTGCTACACTTACAATTGTTAGACGAGCGCATGGCGGCGATCGCGTTCCAGTTGCCCGCAGACGGTCAAACTTGCAGGCATTCTGGCAACCAGTACAAGCGGTTCTCAAGACTGACTGGTCACTGGTCACTGGTCACTGGTCACTGAATTGACCCAATATTGACTCAATCAATTCTCGCACGCCGGCTCCCCGTTCCCCAACCGTGACGCGATCGGCTTTTTCTTTAACTTCGGGTAACGCATTGGCAACCGCTACACCGCAACCGCAAACCTCGAACAAATGGATATCGTTTTCGGCATCACCCACACCGACAACAGTTTCCGGTTGGAGGTTTAAATGAGCGATCGCGGCGTGCAAGCCACTCCCTTTATTGGCTCCGGCGGGTAACACCATCACGGCTCGTTTGTTAAGAATTATTTCTAGCGATAATCCCATTTCGGCGATGGTTTGGCGAACGGTTTCCTCGTAGGGTTTCCAAGTGGCGACGATCGCTTCTCCGGCTTCAAATTCCACTCCCCGCGATCGCAGGGTTTCGATAAATTCCGGCGGTGGCGGATCGCCTAAGACGCGAGTTTCCTGGGTTTGGGGAATATAAAGCAATGCCCCATTTTCAGCCACGACAACATCAAAGAGATCGAGACGATCGCAAATAGTTTTTAAGTCATCGAGTTGTCTCCCAGTAATTAGAATCGCTTTTTTTCCGGCACTCTGGAGGCGATCGAGAGCTTCCCAGGTTTGGGGTTCCACTCGTCCGTCTTTGGCAAGTGTACCGTCGTAGTCAGTGGCTAGAGCAGAGTAAGACATTTCTTTCAATGAGCAATGAACAATGAGCAATGAGCAATGAGCAATGAGTTTTGAATGTAGGTTGGGTTGAAGCATGAAAACCCGTTTACAACGCATCAACGCGACAACGAACAACGAACAACGGAATCCAGTCGCTTAGCTGTAGAATTGCGTAGGTTGGGTTGAAGCATGAAAACCCAACAACTCAATGCGCGAAATTCTTAATTTTGAATTTTGAATTGGAGCGAAGCGACTGGCGTTGGGTATCGTTCCTCCATTCAGGTATCCTAGCATCTAGGGGTGTAGAAACCCGGTTTCTTGTCCATAGCCAGACTAAATTCGAGTTTATCCTTTGAGAAACCGGGTTTCTGGCGAGTCCAAACCTAACCCCTAACACCTCGCACCTCATACCTCATACCTCATACCTCATCTCGATCGCCCGATGAAAGTGACGAAAATCGGCATAGCGATGTCCGTCTTCCGTGTTGTAAATAATATCGACAAATTGATGGTTCCATAAAATCTCATTGGGTGCGTAAGTATGACGGGTTTGGACGGCTTGCGCCACCGTTTCGTCGATACCGGAAAGAGAAGCAACGAGGGTCGATCGCATTTGTTCTAAACTTTCAGAAGTCATACCGTAGAAGGGGCTGCTTTCCGTAATTGCGTGCATGACTGTCCAACTGATGGTAAAGGTAGGCGTGCGATCGCTCAGCAGTTCTACTGGATACAAACGGCGCATAAATTCTCCTTCGCTGCTAATTTCATCCCGCATCAAATAGACCTTCATTTCCGCTTCTAAAATCTGATTTCGCCGTTGGTTTGCCGTGCGAAACATGAGAGTCGGAATGCCATTGTAAGGACGGACGACAGCAATGCGACTGAACGCAACTCGCGCCGTCGGTTGGGCAAAGCGAGCAAATGCCAGCCCGGTAATTAATGCCGTCCCTAACAGTCCAGTTAAAGACTCGATCGCCACCATGATATTAGCATATAATGTCGTCGGAGCCATGCCTCCGTAACCAATTGTCGAGAGGGTTTGGACGCTAAAAAAGAACAGATCCAGCAAAGACCCAGGTCTGGCGTTGGCAATACAATCGCCACCGAGAAAATAGGCGATCGCGAAGAGAAAGTTTGTCGCGATATAGAATAGAATGACAACAGCAAAAAATCCCCACCAAGGCACCACTAGCATCAAGTGATAGGGATCTTGCCAGTAGGCATACCAAACGCCAAAATCGGGAATCCGAAATCGTCCGTTTTGGAACTCGATCCGTAGCTTTGGTGGCAAGCCGTCCGTATCTTGATTTTTAACCTGTCGGGATTTTGTCCAGTAACGCAAAGGAGGTAACATGGGAATCAGCGACCAGTGTTCGTAGGGGCGTTTCGCGAAACGTCCGTACACCAGTGTCCAGTTTTAATCCGATCGAAGAGCATTTTTGATATTAATGTTTGATTGAGTATTGTGCTGTAACTGGGGATACCGCCGCTAGTCGCACGCCCGCGATTTCTCAAAAATACACCCATTTGGCCGTTCTTGGTATAAGATAGATAAACCGAGGTTTTTACACTGCTTGGGTTGCCAATCGATGTCCGAGCTAGCCGCACTCAATTCCCGACAACAACAGATTTTATGCGCGACGGTGCGCCACTACATTGCCACCGCCGAACCCGTTGGCTCGAGAACGCTAGTCGAAGAGTACGACTTGCGCGTCAGTCCGGCCACGATCCGCTCGAGTATGGGAGTATTAGAACGTGCCGGACTGTTGTACCAGCCTCACGTTTCTGCTGGACGCATTCCGTCGGATTCGGGGTATCGTTTTTATGTGGATGATTGGGTCGTACCCTCGCCAGAGGTGGCGGTGCGCGTAGAACAACTGTTAGGCGATCGCCTCAATTGGGACAGTTGGAGTCTGGAGGCGCTGTTACGGGGAGCGGCGCAAATTTTAGCGACTCTTAGCGGTTATATTACCTTAATTACGCTACCGCAAACCAGCACGGCACGTCTGCGACATTTGCAACTGGTGCGGGTAGACGATCGCCGGGTAATGGCGATCGTGGTGACAGATACCTATCAAACTCAGTCGGCGGTGCTAGAGTTGTATGCTGCCGAAACCGAAGAAACAGACAGCGATCGGATCGAGGGAGAATTGCAAATATTATCGAACTTTTTGACCGAACAGTTGCGCGAAAAACAGCTAAGCGAACTGGCGAATTTGGACTGGAACGAACTCGATCGCCAGTTTCAACGCTACGCAGACGTGCTGAAACGAGGGTTAACGGAGTTGATAAGCTGCTTCCACGCTGCGCCGCGATCGGATTTACTTGTCAGTGGGGTTTCGGAGGTGTTGCGACAGCCAGAATTTGCCCGCGTCGATCGCGTTCAAACCCTGATCCATCTCCTCGAAGACGAGCCCGATCGCCTGTTACCGCTCATTTTTGAAACCTGCGACGATCGCGGAAAGCGCGTCACCGTTCGCATCGGTGCGGAAAACCATCTCGAACCGATCCGCACTTGCGCTTTAGTGTCGGCGACGTACCAACGAGAGTCGGTTCCGGTGGGTAGCGTGGGGGTTTTGGGGCCAACTCGGATGGTGTACGAAAACGCGATCGCGGTGGTTGAAGCTGCCGCCGACTATTTATCGGATGCGATCGCCCAGTTCAACTAAAATTGGCTTGGGGAACTAAGCTGCCACCACTGCTTTCGTGTCGGTTTTTTGTACGAACTCCCAAGCCTCTTTTAAAATCGGTTGGCTAGCAAGTTCGGACGATTGTACGCCAATAATATCGCGGCCGGCGGCAATAACTTCGTATCCCGCATCCTTTAGCAGTTGCTTTCCGGCGGCGCGATCGTCCCTCGATAGCAGGGTTTCCTCGTAAATCACCATCCCTGGGGTATAGCGTCCCACATCGATTAATTTTAACATCTCGTAGTCGTAGCCTTCGACATCGATTAGAATCAGATCGATCTTTTCGACTCCGTGTTTTTTAAGCAAGTCTGCAAAGGTGATGCAGTTGACTTGCATGGAGCGAACGCGCTGTTCGAT
>CAKZKB010000397.1 GCA_937121005.1 uncultured cyanobacterium
CCTTTTGAATGCCGATAATTTCGGGGACGCGGCGATAGATCTCGACGAGTTCTGGGTATCCGGGTTCGACGGGCAAATCCCGATAAACGTCCAAGCCGATGGCCCGCGGCCCGCCGGCCGCAATTTCGGCCAGTGCGTCGGCGAGTACCGCATCGGGTACCGGCCAAGTGCCGACTGTTTGCAAGTCCTGCTCGGTAATTTCGACGATGACAACGCGATCGTCAATGGGTTCGGGGGGGCGCTGGCGCAACAACAGGTCAAAGGCCGCCAGTTCCAAGTCTTGCAGCAGTCCTAGGACGCGCAACAATGACACCAACACGGCAATGCTAGGCGCGGCCACGATCGCGCCACGCCACTGCCAGAGTTGCTTGCCGAATTTTTTCCACATACAACCGCCAAGATCGCTGGCGGACTGGTGTCCGCCACGTTCGTTATGAGGTTCTTAGCGATGCTCCCTGCTTTGATGCACTTAGTTGGGCGATTCTTCCTCGCTGGGGTCTTCGGACACTTGCGAGTCTTCCTCGACAGTCGGTTCGTCTTCGGCCAGTTCCGATTCTTCGGCCGGGCCCAAAGCCGGAACCACCACGGCCCGCACCCGGTCTTCCCAGTTGTCCGGTTGGGCTTCTTTATAGTAAGCCACTAAGCCATCTAAGTAATCATACCAGATTCCGTTCTCAGCGTAAGCAACGATGCGATCGGCAACGGTCGCGTCTGCGGAAAGTTCGGGCATTTGGTCGTCCGTGACCCCTTCAATAAAGCCGCGCACGTGGAATAATTGGGAGCGATCGCGATCGTCGCAGTAGAGTTCGAGATCCCAGCTGTAGGTTTGTCCTGGGGCGATCGCTTTTCCTTCGGGAACGGGAATGGCGAGAATGGCAGCTTCGTCGGGCAAGGTGACATTCTCCGCACTGAAGACTTGGGGGCCGTCGCGACGATGGGAGGGGGCAGTGGTATCGTGTTCTTGCAGCCAGAAGCCCATGGACGAGGTGACATCCGGTTCGCTCGGGGGAGTCCAGTTAAAGTAGAACGTGGGGCGATCGCTGTCAGTCAGACCGAACAACGAGGTGGCGACAGGATTGCCCGCCACTGGCATATCGGGAACTAAAGGGACTAACTGGCAGCCCGGCCCGACGCGGCGCGTACCGCCGCCGAAGGTATCTTCGGGAGCTCCAACGGGAGGCGGACTGAAGCGAGCCCCGCCGCCAATGGTATCGCCAGGAGCGCCAGCATCGGCCGGATCGAAGTCATTGGCTAGATCCGCGCCGCTATTGAGAGCAGGAACTGCCGCTAGAGCGCCGGGAGCCCAGGCTACGCCGAGAGAAATTGCTGTGAGTGAGATGAGAGAATGTTTCCAAGCCACGATCTTGCCTCCTGTGAGATGAGAGAATTCGCTGGTAGAGCCGACTGACAGATTTCCCGCTCGCGCGTTGAATTGAGGTCTAGAGGCACGAAACAAGGACGCGATCGCGCTCTTACGAGACAATCTGGGGATACAGTCTGTCGAACCCTTTACGGTCTCGCCCAATTGGTTTCATTACCACTTTAGCTCTATTGTGCAGTAACAAATCCGAATTGGGGTGCGCTACAGTCAGATAATCTAAGTGGCCGCGTGTAACTTTGTTAAATGTACCAACCGCCCTGGTTTTTGAGGAATGGATTGCTGATGACCCTGTACGGGGTGGGGTTCCCCCCTCCCGATCGACTCGAGGGCTTAGGGCCGATCGCCCATCATCCTGTTGTCTGTTTGGGGGCGCAAAATGTTCCCCTTTTTGCGCGGGTGGCGGTTCCTGATGCACCGCGAGGGACGATCGTTGCCACTTATGGGATTACCGGATCGTTAGAAGATCAGCGATCGCTACAGTTGTTCTGTCTCCATGCTTTGGCTCGCAATTATGCAGTCGTCGCCTTCGATTGGCGCGCCCATGGAGAGACAGCCCGTTTGTCTCCTACTTTAACATCCGATGGCATTTTTGAGGGGGAAGATTTTGTTTTATTGGCCGCGCGATCGCTCCAGTTGGGCTGTCGGCCGCCGTTTTATTTCTTTGGCTATTCTTTAGGCGGTCAATTGGCACTGTGGGGAATCGAAGCAGGGCAAAATCTATCGCCAACAGCGCGAGAGTGGGGCTTGCAAGCAGGCGATATTGCTGGGGGTGCGGTGGTCTGTCCGTCTCTCGATTCCGATCGCTCGCTGATCTATTTAGAAAACCATCCGACGGGGAAACTGATCGAACGACGCATTACCAAACGGTTGCGGGAAATTGCCCTGGAGTTGCACTCGATGTATCCCGATCGCTTCGATCTCAAAACGGTCGATCGCATTGAGAGTATTCGCGGCTTCGATCGCGAGTTAGTTATCGAGTCTTTAGGGTTTAAGTCGGCGAAAGAGTATTACGATGCCACTTCCGGGTTAAAGGTTCTACCAGAATTGAAGTTACCGACGTTGGTTATCTACGCGCAAGACGATCCTTTTTTCGATCCGAGCATTATTCCCGAACTTAAAGAGATCTGCGATCGCAATTCTCATCTCGATTTATTGCTCACTCGACATGGCGGCCATGTCGGTTATCTTAGCAGTCGATCGTGCCAGCAAGCCTACGGCGATCGCGATCGCTATTGGGCGTGGCATCGGGTGTTAGACTGGATCTCGGCAAGAGCGATCGCGTAGAATAAAAATGAGAGTTAGTCGCGATCGCGTAAAAACTGTTCGAGTTTGGAATCGTTGGTGTCGGACATAGAAGGAAGGGCGATCGCGGTAGTTGATGACAGTCCGGGAACAAGATGCTCCCACTACCAATCTATGGTATCATAATCTCGATCTAGTAAACAAGCTAAAAGTTTATGACAAAGGCAATCCGAACTCGAATCGTCGAACTTGGGGACGATCGCGGTATTTGTGTCCCTCAGTCGTTACTCGATCGTCTGGGAATCGATACAGAAGTTGACATTGAAATTGAAGGCGATCGGTTGGTCATTCGATCGGCATCGCGATCGCGTGTCGGTTGGGAAGAGAAGTTTAAAGAAATGGCAGAACGAAAGGACGACCGTTTGCTGGACGAGGAAATTCCGACGAATTGGGATGAGACGGAATGGCAATGGTAATCAAACGCTTTACAGTCTAAAGGAGTAAAAATTTAAGTTCGCCATACTGTCACTGACATGATATCAAAATGGTAATCGTAAGTCCATACAGGTACTTGCATCTGCTGTACTAAAATGGCTGTTACCGCATCAAAGATAGTAATCGTTTGGTCTGGAAATCGCTCCATCAGTCTTACTGCTGCTTGATAATCGTCATCTCGAGCGTTGATTAAATTAGTAGACTGCTGAATGTCACGAGCAAATTGAAGAGCTTGCTGAATTCCCAGCCGTTGTAGAATGAGTTTGTGAGTTTCTAGATAAATCGGGTAAGGAAGGATAATCGACAATTTTGCTTCATTGATTTGTTGTAAATCAGTTTGCGCTTGCTGATGGTATTGGTCGTCAGGATCCGACAGCGCATATAAAGGTGTCGTATCGGCTATAATTGCTCTCATGCGTCTGTCTTAGATGGAGAATCAAAGTCTTGGCGATCGTGATTGATTGAAACGTCGCTCCTACCGCTTCCTTTTGGTGCAGGAGTAATTTTCAATCCCTGTTTGAGATTGGTTGAGTAACCGCGATCGATCAGGAATTTATCCAGGGGAGTGAAATTTTTGTTTTTCTGCTTTTGTCGCTTGCTTTTTATCCACCATTCAAATAATTTTCCATAGAAAAGTGTTAAGATGCTGCCTGCAAAAGAGAAGATTGCCCCAATTATAGTTAAAGCATCTTGAGGAAAAAAAACATCTTCTGGATCGTTTAAGCAGGATATCTCCTTAACTCCGCGAATTCTACCATAACATTCTATCTTTTGAGATTGAATGTCATAATTAGATGTAACTCCAGTGACTTCTATGTAAATTGCATCACCAGAATTCAAAAGAAGCGGCTCTAGCTTGAGAATATTCTCTTTTGTTTCAAAATCAACATCATTCACCAGACTGTCTGGGCTTGAATTAACGATCTCAGGTGAAAATATTTTTTCAACTTCAGAAAAAGAAATCGTTAAGGGCTTTTCCTCAAAATCATTCGATCCGATCGAGTTGCTGCCATTATTCTCGATCGTAAGACTGTAAATAATTGCGTTATTAATTGCTTCTCCATCAAAGTGGATTTCTAATTCTTCCGACCTAGGAAAAGAACTATTTAGTAAACTAAATGATGAATTCAGAGTAACTTGCAGGCTTTTTCCAGAAGTTACTTTTTCAAAAAACCATAAGCCCACTCCCACAATTGAAGCGGTAGTACCAGCAACAAGAAAAGCATTCCAGAGACTGGTTTTGAATTTATTTCCTTGAGATTCAGTCATATCTCTTCAGATTTGTATGTGAATCCGTAATTTCAGCGATCGCCACCCAGAAAACCGGACACCGATCGCTGAATCTAGCTAACAGACTAAGCTGTAACTAACTCCCGTTCGGGACGCTTGCTGTTGCGAATCCCCTCGATCGCCTCCGCATAATCGTCAGCTTTAAACACCGCCGATCCGGCCACGATCGCGTTCGCACCCGCTTCCAATACTTGCCAGGTATTCTTAGCCTTCAAACCGCCATCAACCTCGATCCAGGGATCCAAACCGCGATCGTCGCACATTTGGCGCAGCTTTTGAATTTTAGGAACCACGCTAGGAATAAAACTTTGGCCGCCAAAACCGGGGTTGACGCTCATTAACAGCACCAAATCGCACAGTTCTAAAACGTATTCAATCAACTCCAACGGCGTACCGGGGTTGAGGACTACGCCTGCTTTTTTACCGTGTTCCTTAATTTGACCCAACGTGCGGTGCAAGTGCGGCGAAGCATTATGTTCGGCGTGAACCGTAATATTATCGGCCCCTGCTTTCGCGAAGTCGGCCACGTATTTTTCCGGTTCCACGATCATCAAATGCACGTCGAGGGGTTTGTCCGTCACCGGGCGCAGCGCCTCCACAATGAGCGGGCCGATGGTA
>CAKZKB010000398.1 GCA_937121005.1 uncultured cyanobacterium
GACTTGGTATCGCGGTACTGTTACTCAAAAAATCCCGACTGAAAAGGGAATTACCATTCGCGTAAAAATTACCGGAACCAACCAACTCGGCGAAGTTAATACAGAAGGCGAAGCCGAAGTGGTTTTACCCTCTCGGACAGAGGAACTCCCCCAAACCGCACCGGAGTCCATCGATTTACAAGCGCCAATTCACTTTCAATATCCCGATTCGGAGTGCGTTTTCGAGCTAATTGAAGCCCAAGTTGAAAAAACGCCCAATGCCATTGCTTTACTGAGCGATAATTGCGCGTTAACCTACCAAGAAACCAACCAAAAAGCCAACCAACTGGCTCGTTATTTACGATGGCGGGGAGTCCGACCGAACGATCTCGTCGGCATTTGTTTGGATCGATCGCCCGATTTTATCGTCTGCGTGCTAGCAGTTCTCAAAGCAGGTGGAGCCTATTTACCTCTCGATGCGGATTACCCGGACGATCGCCTAGCATTTATGCTAGCTGACTCGCGATCGGCTTTTTTAATGACGAATAATGCCGTCGATCGCTTCTCTATTCCCGATACGATCGCGGTTCTCAAGTTAAACGATCTCGCTGCTGATATTGCCGTCTACAGTACGGAAAATTTGCCTTCGGTCAATACTGCCAACCACTATTCTTACGCAGTCTATACATCGGGATCCACCGGACAGCCGAAAGCCGTTGCGCCCTCTCATTTCAGCCTCGTTTCTTATATCAAAGCTGCCCAAAAGTCGCTCAATATTTCGTCGCGCGATCGCTATTTACACTCGGCTTCTTTCTCCTTTTCGGCGGCGGTACGGCAAATCTTTTTACCCCTCAGCGTAGGCGCAACCTTGGCGATCGCGACCACAGAACAACGCCGAGATCCGCGACTTCTCTTTCAAGCGATCGCCCAGCATAAAATTACCATATGGGATACAGTGCCAACATTTTGGAAGTTCTGTATCGATGCGTTTGTCGATCTGGAGAGTCAGGCGCGATCGCAACTCTTAGACAATTGCTTGCGCTTAATTATGACAACGGGAGAACCTCTCAATTGGGAAATTCCCCGCAGTTGGCGCGATCGTTTGCAGCAAAATACTGAGATTATCAACCTATACTCTCAGTCGGAAACCACCGGAACAGTCAGTTACTACCCCATTCCCCAATTGTGCGATAATGAAACGGGAATTGTTCCCTTGGGTCGTCCTTTTGAAGATGTAGAAATTTTGTTGTTAGATAG
>CAKZKB010000399.1 GCA_937121005.1 uncultured cyanobacterium
GAGTGTCGACCCGGTTTTACCCGGATTTATCCTCGATATGAGTAAAGTGTGGTAGATTTCGATCGCGATCGATCGTATCCTAGATAAAAGACTCAATATTTGGAACATGGATATCAAAAACGGCTTTGTCGGCACAGTTGGCAATACCCCCCTGATCCGACTTCACAGTTTTAGCGAAGAAACCGGGTGCGAGATTCTGGGAAAAGCAGAATTTCTCAACCCCGGCGGTTCGGTTAAAGATCGGGCTGCTTTATATATTATTGAAGATGCCGAACGTCAAGGCTTGTTGCACCCTGGCGGTACTGTCGTTGAAGGAACGGCGGGCAATACGGGAATTGGCTTGACTCACATTTGCAACGCCAAAGGCTACAAATGTTTGATTATTATTCCCGAAACGCAATCGCAAGAAAAGATGGACGCATTGCGGACGTTGGGGGCCGAAGTTCGTCCCGTTCCTGCCGTTCCCTACCGCGATCCTAACAATTACGTGAAACTTTCGGGACGGATCGCCGCCGAAACCGAAAACGCAATTTGGGCTAACCAATTCGACAATTTAGCCAACCGCCAAGCCCACTACGAAACCACCGGGCCTGAAATTTGGAATCAAACCGACGGTAAAGTTGATGCTTGGGTTTCAGCGACGGGAACCGGGGGAACTTATGCGGGGGCGGCGATGTTTTTTAAGGAGAAGAACCCCGACATCAAATGCGTTGTCGCCGATCCTATGGGTAGCGGTTTGTACAGTTACGTGAAAACCGGAGAAATTAACATCACGGGCAGTTCGGTGACGGAAGGAATTGGCAACAGCCGCATCACTGCGAATATGGAAGGTGCGCCGATCGACGATGCCCTCCAAGTAGACGATAATGAAGCCTTGCGCGTCATTTATCAACTGTTACGAAAAGATGGTTTGTTTGTGGGCGGATCGGTCGGTATTAACGTAGGGGCAGCTGTAGCATTAGCCAAAGAAATCGGCCCCGGACATACGATCGTCACGGTGTTGTGCGATAGCGGTTCTCGCTATCAATCTCGACTTTACGATCGCGATTGGTTGGAGTCGAAAGGGTTGTCAGTTCCCGAATAAAAGCGACTTATCCTTGCGATCGCGCTTTCTTCAACCCCTCTACATCCCCACTGCAAATCATTTTAACATGGCGAGTAATCTCTTCTATCTCCCAATCCCACCACCGCAATTCCAACAGTTCGGCAATAACCGCTTCTGGAAACCGCTTGCGAATTTCTTTGGCTGGGTTTCCACCCACCACAGAATAGGGAGACACCGATCGCGTCACCACCGAATTCGCCGCCACGATCGCCCCATCACCAATATTAACCCCCGGCATGATGGTACAATTGTAGCCAATCCAGACATCATTTCCGACGACAGTATCGCCTTTGTGGGGCCAGTCATCGGGCATGGCCACTTCCCAACCGGAACCGAACACCGGAAAGGGATAGTTGGTTATCCAGTCCGTGCGATGGTTGCCACCATTCATAATAAATTGAACCCTGGCCGCGATCGCGCAAAACTTGCCAATTATCAGGCGATCGCCGATAAAATCAAAATGGTAGAGAACTTGGCGATCGAAGTTTTCTGCCCCGTCGGGATCGTCGTAATAGGTATAGTCGCCGACAATAATGTTCGGATTTTTGACAACATTTTTCAGATAGACCAACCGGGTTTGTCCGGCGATCGGATGCAGGGTATCGGGAGACGGGCCGTACATATTAGACTTGGCGAGGAAACGACGCGACGGTGTTTTTGTTGTAAGTATTCAGATGGTACAGAGAAACCCGGTTTCTGAAGGGAGAAACTCGAATTTTGTCCGTCTATA
>CAKZKB010000400.1 GCA_937121005.1 uncultured cyanobacterium
GATCGTCACCACCCGACCTGCGTCCGGGAGAGAACAGGTTGGCCGCCGCTTGGCGTAAGGTGGCTTCCAGTTGCGGGGCCGTGATATCGTCGGGGACTTTAATCACCGCGCGATCGGCTCCCCCATCGTACACCAGTTGATAGCGCACCGAGCCCGGAACCGTCGTCGGTATAATGGGGCCAGCGATACTGAGGGCAAACAGTCCCCCGGTCAGTACCAGCATAAAGCCAGTCGTGCCCACCAAGCGGAAGCGAATGCCCCAGCCGAGGGCGAACCCTAAAGCGGCGATCGCGGCGAAAGCGACAGTGGCGATCGCCGACCATTGTGTTAGTTGTCCGAAGTCTACATTCATTGTTTAGGTATTAGGGATTAGGGATTAGGGATTAGAGGTTAGGGATTAGGGATTAGGATCTTACCATTGTCTTGATGTCCCTCAAGCCAACCTAGAACCTAAAACCTAAAACCTAGAACCTCACTCGTTACTCACCACCTCATCCCCAGAGGCCTCGAGGGCGGCGCGGAGGGCGTGCCAGGTGAGGTTAGCGCATTTGATGCGGACGGGAAACTGGGCGACTCCTTGCATGACGTTGAGTTTGCGCTGTTCTTTGGGGAATTCGCCTTCGCCTTTCATCATCTTGAGGAAGCGATCGACGGTTTCGGTAGCTTCGGTGACGGTCTTTCCCCGTACCGCTTCGGCCATCAGATCGGCTGAAGACATGGAAATGGCGCAGCCTTCCCCTTCAAATTTGATATCTTCGATGCGATCGCCCGTTTCGTCAAATTGCAGCGTCAGTTCGATGGTGTCGCCGCAGGAGGGATTGTGACCGCGCTGGCGGCGGTGCACGGGGTCAGTCGCGCCGCGATAGCGCGGTTTTTTGTAGCGTTCGAGAATGACTTGTTGGTAGAGATCGCGCAGGTTGCCCGTAATCATGGCGAGTGGTGGGAAAAGGTCGCTCATTAAATATAGTAGTGGGTTAAGGGCCCGAAGGCGATGCGTTGGGAGGCAAAAATCCTTAGAACGCAGACAAGGACTTGCTTTGGGGTCTGCGTGGGGCGCGGCGAACCCGTGCGGGCGGAATTTTTTGGTGCGGTTGTTGACTTTTCAAAAGGCGTATGTTATATATGAATGAATTATCCCATCGATCGCCGACTCCATTGAACTTCCACAATACTCTTTTTTATCAAAGCGAATTTTACGATGCTTACAATCGCGCGACTCCTAGCGATCCGGGAGATCTTGAGGAGTGTAGCGACATTTCTTTTTGGCTAGAAACCGCCAAAGACTATGGCGATCGGGTACTCGAACTCGGTTGTGGAACCGGACGAATTTCTATTCCCATGGCTGAAGCGGGATTGCAGGTGACAGGAGTGGATGCGTTTGCGAATATGCTCGATGGTGCGAGAAAAAAAAGCGATCGCGTTACCTGGATCGAAGCCGATATTCGCTCCCTGAATTTGGGCAAAACTTTCCCTTGTATTATTATGCCTTATGAAACTCTGGATCTGTTTTTAGATCTTGAAGACGTAGAAAAAGTTTTAGCTTGCGTGAATCAACACCTGCAAGCAGACGGACGATTTATTTTCGATCTGCGACACTTTTCTCTGCGCTACGTTCGCGATCTGCTGCAAGACAAAACACCTCGGTTCGATCGCGTCTTCCCTTACCCTGATGGCGAAGGAGAGGTGAAGGTAATGTACGTGGAAGATTACGATTTTGAAACTCAGGTTTATACCGAACGAATGATATTTCATCTTCCCGATGGCAAGGAAGTTGCCGAAGACTTTCCCCATCGCATTTATTTCCCCAGGGAAATTGAAGCCATCCTAAAATACAATGGTTTCGCGATCGACCGTCGGTTTGGAGATTTCGATCGCTCTCCGTTTCGAGGAGATTCGGTTCGCCAAATTCTTGTCGCTCAATTGGCCAGGTAATCGAGATGGATTTTAATCGATCTATTTTTTTTGACGGCGATCTGTACGATGCCTTTCATGCCGCCTCTCCCCTATTCGATGGGGAAATGGAAACAGAAACTGATGTCGAATTCTGGTTGCAACAAGTTAAAACCTATGGCGATCCGGTACTCGAACTCGGCTGCGGAACCGGACGAGTTTCCATTCCTTTAATGGAAGCGGGTTTTTCTGTCGTTGGCGTTGACTTCTCCGAATCCATGCTCGCCCGAGCCCGACAAAAAAGCGATCGCGTAGAATGGGTACAGGCAGATATTCGCACCCTCGATCTAGGGCGAAAATTTACTTGTATTCTCGCTCCCTATTTTGTTCTCAATTATTTTCCCGAATTAGAAGACCTCGAAGCTGTTCTCAATACTTGCAAAGCTCATTTAGATGCAGATGGCAAGCTAATCGTCGATCTGATGAATCCAGGATTTGAGTTTTTTAAGGGCATTTTCGATCGCGGCGATCGCATTTTACCCGATCGCGAAATTGTCGATCCGCGCACCCAAGAAAAAATTCGCTCTCAGTTTGGCGACGACTACGATTTTGCCAGCCAAATCTATGCCGAACCCATCTTTTATCATTTCCCCGATGGAAAAGTGGTAGAAGATCGCATCGAACATCGCCTCTACGCTCCCCAGGAAATTAAAGCGATTTTGAAGTACAATGGCTTTCAGGTCGATGCCAGTTTCGGCAGCTACGACGGTACGCCATTGCAAGGTGATTCGGTCGATCGCATTCTCGTTTGCAGTCGTTTAGAATTGTAACAG
>CAKZKB010000401.1 GCA_937121005.1 uncultured cyanobacterium
CCCTTGTCCCCCCCTCTCCTTGTCCCCTTGTCCCCTTGTCTCCCCCTCCCCCCTGATGGCGAGAATCAGGTTAAAATAAGTACAAACCCTACTAGACAACTGCGAAAATATGACTTCTATCGTTGGCTTGCTCCTGAGCACCCTGGCCACCTTTTTAGGCTTCTACTTCGTGCTGTTGATTATTCGGATTTTGTTGAGTTGGTTTCCCAATGTCAACTGGTACGATCCCCCGTTTTCGATTCTCAGCCAACTGACCGATCCCTATCTGAATATTTTTCGATCGATTATTCCGCCCTTGGGAGGGTTGGATTTTTCGCCGATTTTAGCGATCTTGCTGCTGCAAGTGGTACAGTCGGTACTCGAGTCCTTGGTGCCTCGGGGATACGGCTTCTAAGACGAGACCCTTTCCGATCGCCGCACCTCGCCGCGCGATCGCCCTGGCAACGGCTCGTAACGAACGGTTCGCGACCGCAGTTGCGACCTATAATGTCAGGGAACGGTATCTCTCGATAGAGGTACGCTAAGAGGCGACGGGGTGCAAAGGCGATGGCATTCGGGCCCGATGCGATGCGAACGCGCACGAACCGTTAAGATTGAATGGCGATGTTCACCCTTCCCGGCTACGAGATCGACGCGCCGATCGACGAAAGCGTTAATGCTTTTGTCTATCGCGGGTATCGCCGTCGCGACGATCGCCCGGTGATTATTAAAATTCTGAAGCCGGACTATACGACTCCCATTGAAGCCGATCGCGTTACGGAAGAAACGGCGATCGCGCCCCGTTTGGATGTGCAGGGGATCGTTAAAGTTTACGGTATCGAGCGCTATCAAAGTACGGTTGTTTTAGTTTTAGAAGACTTTGGCGGCCAACCGCTCAAAACCATTACAGAAACGCGATCGCTGTCGCTGCAAGATATTCTTTCTTTAGCGGTACAAATTGCCGAAATTCTCGATTCGCTCCACGCCAGCAATTTCGTTCACCAGCGCATCAACCCCTCCAACGTCATTTTTAACCCCGAAACCGGCCAGATCAAACTTATTGACTTGTGCTTGAGTGCGGGGATTTCTTGCGGAATTAGTAATTTAGAAACCCTGCTCGAACCGTCGCTAGCCTATATTTCCCCCGAGCAAACCGGACGCACCAATCGCGATCTCGACTATCGCACCGATTTCTACTCCTTGGGGGCGATGCTGTACGAACTGCTGGCGGGCAAACTCCCCTTCGACACCACCGATCCCATGGAATTGGTGCACTGCCATCTGGCCCGCGAACCCGTTCCCCCCAGCCAGATCGTCGCCGAGGTGCCCAAAGCCGTCTCCGATATCGTGATGAAATTGATGGCGAAACCCCCCGAAGATCGCTATCAAAGTGCTTGGGGGCTGCAAGCGGATTTAGTGCTGTGCTTGATGCAACTCGAGGCCACAGGGGAAATCGAAGACTTGATACCGGGGGAAGACGACGTAACCCAACAACTGCAAATTCCCCAAAAACTCTACGGCCGCGATCGCGAATTTGCGGCCCTGATTTCCGCCTTTGAAGAACGGCGATCGCCCCAAGGTGACAGTACCGATCGCGGCCCCACCGTGTGGCTGGTGTCCGGCGATGCAGGCGTGGGCAAATCCACATTAGTCGAAAAACTGAACAAACCCGTAGCCCGCCAGCGCGGTTATTTCATCAGCGCCAGCGTCGCCAACCGCGACAACGACGACCCCTACGGCCCCTGGGTGGATGCGGCCCGGCAGTTGGTGCGCCAGTTACTCACCGAAACCGAGGAACGGTTGCAGGTTTGGAAAGAAACCCTCACCGCCGCCACTGAAGACGGGGGAGCGGCGATCGTGGCGGCGATCCCGGAACTGGCCCCCATTCTCAACGGCCCGTTTTCGGCTCCCGAACCCTCGTTAACCCGCTTCGAGACGGCATTTCGCGCCCTGTTGCGAGCTTTTTGGACGCGCCCGGAACCCGTTGTCTTGTTTCTCGACGACTTGCAAGCGGCGCGGGAGGAGACCTTAAAACTGCTCGAAGCCATTGTTATCGGCGATCGACCGCCGAACTTGCTGGCCATTGGTGCGTACCGCCATCGAGAGGTCGATCGCGATCGCGCCCTGGCCGCCACCATCGATCGCTTGCAAGGGGCGGGGGTGTCCCTGCATCGCCTCCACCTGCGCCCGTTGGAGATGGAGGCGGTGACAGCATTGGTGGCCGAAACAGTCCGCCAAGACGAGCGCACGGCCCGCCCCCTGGCCGAGACCATCTGGCACAAAACCGATGGCAACCCGTTTTACGCCCGCGAACTCCTGGCTCGAGCCTACACCGAAGGCTGGCTGGGGTTCGATTCGGAGTCCATGAGTTGGCAGTGGAATATCGAGGCGATCGCGGCTGAAGATCTGGCCGAAAACGTGGTCGAAGCGCGGCTGGCGGCCTTTGCGGACTTGCCGAAATCGGTGCGATCGCTGTTGTGCCAAGCAGCTTGCGTGGGGGAACGCTTCGATCTGGCGACGCTGGCGGCGGTGCGGGATGCCGAGACTGCGATTGTAACCGCCGATTTGGCCCCGGCAGTGGCCGCCGGGTTGGTACGCTCCCTATCCGAGTCCGAGTACGCTTTCGCGCATCCCCAGTTCCAGGAAGCGGCGCTGGCACGGGTGGAAGACCGCGATCGCTCGGCGTTACATTTAAAATTGGCTCGGTTGCTGCTCGATCGCGATCTCGACAGCATTCCGGCCTCGGAATTGTTTGCGGTGGCCGATCGCTGCAACACCATTGCCCGCGAAATTGCGGTGGCCGATCGCAAGGCCAAATTGGCTCGCCTCAACTGGGTAGCGGGTCGGGAAGCGATGCAAATGGGCAAGTATGCCGCCGCGAGGAAATATTTGCTCTCGGGGATCGACAGTCTCAATTGCGATCGCTGGGAAGACCACTACGATTTAACCCTGGCTTTGTATCGGGCGCAAGCGGAAAACGAATGTTTGTGCGGCAATTTCGAGCGATCGCGATCGTCGATCGAGTTGCTGTTCGATATGGCGAGAAGCGATGAAGAAAAGGCGGCGGCTTGCATTTTAGCCGTGCGTCGCGAAACCTTACAAGGGCAGCACGAAGCAGCCATTGAGGTGGGATTGACGGGGTTAAAATTGTTAGGAGTCGAACTGCCTAAAGCCCCAGATTGCCATAGTCCGATCGAGGATCTAAGGGAGTTGGAAGAGACACTCGTTCTGGAAGAACCGTCGCCGAAAACCAGCCCGCTATCGCCAGCCATTTCCTTAGAATTGCAGTTGTACGATTGCTTGGCACTGTCGGCTTCCATTGTCGATCGCGCTCTGTTTGCCACTTTAGTCATGCGGTGGTTGCAGGTGGCGCGAGAGTCGGAATACTTGCCCGCTTTAGCAATGGTTTATGGATTGTATGGCAGCTTGCGCCAAACCTATTTGAACGACGCGCCCGGCGGCTTTTATTGGGGAGAATTAGCCGTGCAAATCGGTCAAACATTGGGACGCGATCGACAAGCGATCGCCCTGGCAATTTTAGGAACCCAACTGTGGGAACGCGATCGTCCGCTTCCCGAAGCCTTGCCTATTTTAGAAGCTGCCGATCGCGCGGCTCGAGAAAGCGGTCAATTCTATTTATCGGCAACAATTTTAGCCAACAAAACCCTGCTACAATTTTATGCAGGTAAAAATTTAGAACAGATTATTGTCGATTTGCCGCGCTACTTGAAATTGTGCCAGCAAGCGTGCAACCATCGCGCCATTAATTCCTTGCTCGGTTGCCAGTTACCGCTTTTGAATTTGTGCGGGCAAACGGGGAATGTCAAAACCTTTGCCAGCGAAGAAATTGACGAGTCTCGCTACGTGAAAACCTGCAACCGTTGGGGAGATGAAAGCAGTTTGCGGGCCTATTACGCGCACAAAAGTTTCGTCTTGTACCTCTACGAAGAGTATGGCGACGCACTGGCGGCGGCGCGGAAAATGGACGCGATCGGGGCTACCGCTTGCGATCGCTTCAAGCGCGAAGATGAGATCGTTTACTTGGGGTTAGCGTTAGCCGCGAACTACAGCAAAGCGGCGAAAGCGACGCAGAAAAAATACGATCGCCAACTGGAGGCGATCGGCGATCGACTGAGATATTTAGCCGCAGATTGTCCTTTTAATTTCGGACACCAACTGCATTTGCTGCAAGGAGAATTGGCTCGCCTGCAAGGTCGCTATTTAGAAGCTATTGATGAGTACGATCGCGCCATTGCGACGGCGGCGGAGAACGGCTTTTTACAGTGGGAGGCGATTGCCAACGAACGCGCCGCCAAACTGTGGTTAGCCAAAGGCAAACAAAAGCTGGCAAAAGTGTATATAAACGACGCACATCGCACCTATCGTGCCTGGGGTGCGACTCGCAAAGTCGAGCAGTTAGAGAGCAAATATCCCTATTTGTTGGCTCCTACGCCTGCGGTTCGCCATGCCATTCCTCCTAGCAACAATCCGACAGATGTGCCTCTGGCAACCTCTTATCCCGCCATTGGCGAGCTCGATTTGGCAACAGTAATGAAGGCAGCGCAAACTCTATCGGGTGAAATTGTTCTCGGACAGTTGCTCGATAAATTGATGCAAATGGCCATTGCTAATGCGGGAGCGACAACGGGATTTTTGATTCTAGAACGGGCAGGAAAACTAGCCATTGAAGCTGCTGGCTCGGTGGGCAAAAAAGCGACGATCGACCTGCGATCGATCCCGATTGAAAATAGCGATCGCTTGCCGCAAGCCATTGTTAATTATGTGGTGCGTACCCAAGAAAGCGTAGTGCTGGCCGATGCAGCCACCGATGCCACTTTTGCCAACGATCCCTACATCAAACAGCACTTACCCAAGTCGGTACTGTGCGCTCCCATTCTCGGTCAAGGTAAGTTAATTGGCATTACTTATTTAGAAAATAATCTAACTTCGGGAGCCTTTACTCGCGATCGCATTGAAGTCCTAAAATTGCTGTGTTCGCAAGCGGCAATTTCCTTAGAAAATGCCAAACTCTACGAAGAATTGCAAGATTCGGAGCGCCGAGAACGGGAAAAAGCGCAACAACTGGAGCGGTCTTTGCGAGAATTAGAAGAAGCGCAAATTCGCCTCATTCAAGGGGAGAAAATGGCAACCTTGGGACAATTGGTGGCGGGTGTGGCTCACGAAATTAACAATCCCGTCGGCTTTATCGTCGGCAACTTGACATTAGCGGAAAATTATGCTAAAGACTTAATCGAGCATCTAAAACTGTACCAAGAACAGTTTCCCGATCCTGGCGAAACCATCGAAGAAGATGCCGAAGATATCGATCTCGAATATTTGTTTGAAGATATGCCAAAGTTGCTCTCTTCGATGAAGTTGGGAACCGATCGCATTCGGCAGATCAGTACCTCGTTGCGGACGTTTTCCCGTTCCGATACCGATGCGAAAGTATCGGTCAATTTGCACGAAGGTATCGACAGTACCTTACTAATTTTAAAACATCGCCTCAAAGCCAATGAAAATCGACCCAGCATCCAAATCCAAAAAGAATACGGCGAGTTACCGACGGTTAAATGTTATGCGGGCCAACTCAATCAAGTGTTTATGAACATCATTTCTAACGCTGCTGATGCCTTTGACGAGACGAATGAAGGACGATCGTTTAAAGATATCGAACAAGATCCAAACATAATCTTTATTCGCACGGAAGCCAATGCTGAAAATAATACCGCGATCGTCCGCATTGGCGACAACGGCCCTGGAATGAGTGAAGAAGTCCGCCAAAAAGTCTTCAACCACTTGTTTACCACCAAAGGCGTGGGTAAAGGAACGGGACTCGGACTGTCCATTAGTCGCCAAATTGTTGTTGAAAAACATGGAGGTCAATTGACTTGCAATTCTTCTCCGGGGAATGGAACGGAGTTTGTTATCGAAATTCCCATTTTCGATCGCAACGATGATGAGGAGAAAGATGATTGATGAAACAGCTGTAGGGGCGAATGGCCTTCGCCCTCCCCCTCATTGCGTTCCTCACCGGATGCAATGTAATAGTGGACGATCCGCCTCCATTTTATACCATTTTTCAGAAAAGGCGTTACACTTGGGAATGGGCAAACGCCGTTTGCCCCTACATATAAATTTCCATCTGTTGCATTAATTCTGGAAATTGGTATCGATGATGTTCTCTGACCGATCCAAAGGAACGATCGCGACAAAAGATTGAGGTGCATTCAGTTCGGCACGTATCAAGACTTGAAACACAAATGAACGTTCAAAAAGTTGTCAAATCTCGCCGCGATTATAACACCTGGGTTGCCAACGAAACCTTAGAAGATTATTCCTTGCGCTTCGCACCAAAATCCTTTCGCAAGTGGTCGGAATTTCTAGTCGCCAATACCGCCATGGGAGGAATTTCGTTTTTGGCACTAGAAGCGATCGGCGGTGCAATTACGATTCAGTACGGTTTTGCCAATGCAGTTTGCGCTATTTTAACCGTCGCGGCGATTATTTTCTTGACAGGATTGCCAATTACTTACTATGCAGCTAAGTACAATATCGATATGGACTTGCTGACCCGAGGGGCAGGATTTGGCTATATCGGTTCTACAATTACTTCCTTAATTTATGCGTCGTTTACCTTCATTTTCTTTGCCTTAGAAGCCGCTATCATGGCTCAGGCGTTGGAGTTGTATTTCGGGTTGCCACTTCCCGCCGGATATGTTGTTTGTTCTTTGATTATTATTCCCCTCGTCTTTTTTGGGGTAACGTTGATTAACAAATTGCAACTGTGGACGCAACCGATCTGGTTGGCGTTGATGGTGTTACCGTATATTTTCGTCCTGCATAAAGATCCGAACGCCTTCTCAAATTGGGTGAGTTTTGCCGGACGATCGCCGAGTGGTTCTACCTTCGATCCCCTGCTTTTTGGTGCGGCGGCGACGGTTTCTTTTTCACTGATCGCACAAATTGGCGAACAAGTAGACTACTTGCGATTTCTCCCCGATAAAACTGAAGAAAATCGGCGATCGTGGTGGATCGCACTGATTTTAGCTGGCCCCGGATGGATTATTTTAGGTGCGGCGAAACAGCTAGGGGGCAGTTTTTTGGCTTCTCTTGCTGTCAGTCACGGTGTCAGTTTGGCGAAGGCGAAAGAACCGATCCAAATGTATTTGGCAGGGTTCGAGTCGATGTTCTCGCATCCCGATGTCGTGCTGGCGATCGCCACTTTTTTTGTCGTCGTTTCTCAGATCAAAATTAATGTCACCAATGCCTACGCCGGATCTCTAGCGTGGTCGAACTTCTTTTCTCGCCTCACTCACAGCCATCCGGGACGAGTGGTGTGGTTAGTGTTTAACGTGGCGATCGCGTTGTTGTTAATGGAGTTAGGAGTATTTGAAACCCTAGAAGAGATTTTAGGTCTCTATTCTAACGTGGCGATCGCCTGGATTGGAGCGTTAGTCGCCGATTTAATTGTCAACAAGCCGTTGGGGTTGAGTCCGTCCTATATCGAGTTCAAACGTGCCTATTTATACGACATCAATCCAGTGGGTTTTGGTTCGACAATGGTTGCTTCTGGAATCGCGATCGCGGCTTTTTCTGGAACCTTTGGATCGCTCGCTCGCGCCTATTCGCCGTTTATTGCTCTGGGTTTAGCATTTGTTCTCGCACCGATTATTGCAGTGGCGACTAAAGGAAAATATTACATTGCTCGCGAGAATGTTGAATTCAAAGATGCTAACAGCGACGACACTGTAAATTGCTGCATCTGCGAGAACGAGTACGAACCCCAAGACATGGCCTTTTGTCCGGTTTACAACGGCCCGATCTGTTCTTTATGCTGTAGTTTGGACGCGCGTTGCGACGATGCCTGTAAACCCGCCACTAGCCGCGCTGTCACGCCGACGATCGAGGTGTTGCAGCGCCTTTCCGGTCGCAAAATCTCGCCGGAAATTGGCAAGCGTTTGGTGACATTTCTCAAGTTTTCTGTCCCTCTATTTGGCTTGGTGGCGATCGTCTTTTGGCTGGTTTACGATCGCACGATCGCCGAGTCTGCCGAGATTTCAGTGGCGCTGTCGGAGCAAATTTTGGAGTCGTTAGTCACCCTATATGCGGTGCTGGCGATCCTCATTGGTGTGGGATCTTGGGTTTTAGTATTATCGCGAGAAAGCCGCCAACTGGCGCAGGACGAACTCGACAAACAGAACGTGCAACTGCAACAAGAAATCCGCGATCGCCAACAAGTAGAAGCAGCATTGCGGCGATCGGAAACCCAACTGATCGAAAAAGCCAACCAACTCGAACGAACCCTTGACGATTTGCGCCAAGCGGAAGCACAATTAATTCAAACCGAGAAAATGGCTGCGTTAGGAGGACTGGTAGCGGGAGTCGCGCACGAAGTTAATACCCCCGTCGGTATTGGCGTAACCGCCGCCTCTTTGCTGGTGGAAAAAACTGAGACATTTGTTAAAGCCTATCAAGCCGGACAGATGAAGCGATCGACCCTAGAAAAGTATCTAGAAACCGCTTCTAAAACTGGAGATACTATCCTCCGAAACCTGCAACGGGCCGCCGAATTAATCCAAAGTTTCAAACAAGTAGCAGTAGACCAATCGAGCGAAAATCGTCGCAAGTTTGAGGTCAACACCTACTTACAAGAAGTGTTGCTACAACTGCGGCCGAAGTTAAAAACTAGCCAACACCGCATCGAAATTAACAGCACTGAGTCGGTGGAACTCGATAGCTATCCCGGTGCGTTTTCGCAAGTCATTACCAACTTAATTATCAACTCTCTACTGCACGCTTACGGCGAAGAAGATGCCGGGACGATCTCCATTTCCTGGACGCAGACCGAAGACCGTTTAGTTCTCACCTACAGCGACGATGGTTGCGGTATTCCAGCAAAGCATCTCAAGAAAATTTTCGAGCCCTTTTTCACTACCAAACGCGGCCGCGGCGGTAGCGGTTTGGGCCTGCATATCGTGTATAATTTAGTTACGCAAAAGCTGCACGGGACGATCGCCTGCGACAGCGAAATCGGTGTCGGGACGACGTTTACCCTGCGTTTGCCATTACAAGCAGACAAATAATCCTAGCGATCGGGCGACCAAATAATGCGAACCTGTTGGGGATCGCTGTAGTGACTTTGTTCTTGGACGACGATCGGCGTTTGTTGGGGATCGAAATGGCGACCAAACTCAGCTTCGGCGCGATCGACCCGTTCTCGGGTGCGCTGGAGTTCGGTGCGGACTTGTTGCAATTCTTGACGGTTGGCGCGATCGTCGGCAACAATGCGGACTAAGGCGATCGCCGCTACCGTACAAATGCCAACATTAACGGCCAGTTTGACGATCGTTTCCCAGGCGATATCGGTGTGGGAACGCTGGCGCGTGGCTTGGCGGCGGCGCGATCGACGCGGCGATCGCGGTTCGAGGCGAGAAACAGTCATAATTTAATGTACCCCACAACCTGTGCGTGGGGCCGGCGCGGACAGCCGACCCCACCGACTGCGATCGCAGCCAAGTTTACTTGTACAGTTCCGTAGACAAGCGGAAGGCCAAAATGCCGGGGATCAAGGCCACAACTAAGGCAACGAGAACTTGGGTATCCGATAGCATGACGGTATTCTCCAAATAAATGCTAACTGTAATTTATCATACCGCCGTACCGGCCCCGAAATCTATCCCATCTGCGAGATTTCTGGCGATCGGGCAACTGGCCTCGCTTATACCATTTTCCGAAAATCCTAGGGGCGATTCGCGAATCGCCCCTACATATTGACATTATATCAAATCCTGGGCTCGTAGACAGGAAAACCGAAACCGCGAACTGCTGTCACTAACTGCGTTTGCGCCATGCGGATAACCTGCTTTTGAGGTGAGGATTTGATATTACTTGATATTATAACCCGACTTTCCCCCCACAGATAGGCGGCCCCCTTTCTGAATGCTGAATTTTGATTTTTGAACTTTCAAAGGGGACAATGGTAGCATTGTTGCAGATTCTGAATACTTACCTGCGAGACTTCTCTTTCTCGGTATGGGTTTGCAACCGCTCCAACTGTTGCCGCAACGCCTCAATATCGGGGTCTTTTCCGCCGTAACGCCAGCTACCGTAGGCATGACATATCGACGCGATCGCCTCTGCAATGGCTTCTGAATAGCGCGATCGCGCGGCTCGAGCGTATTCTAACGGAGTTTGGGCCGGATGTTTGGGGAACTCCCGCCGAGATAGCAACTCGAGCATTTGTTGGTAGGTACGTTCGGCTGGAGGCAGGCGATCGAGCCAGCGACGGTGCTGCCAGTTGCGCCAACTTTGCCAACCCAACCATACCGCAAACGCGGCACTCAGCAAAACTAACAGCCCTAAGAGAACGCCTTGCCAGCCACTTGCAAACAAGCGGAACAGAGTTTCAAAAATGCGGCCGATCGCCCCTAACAAACCGCTTAAAAAGCCTGCTACCGGAGAAGGCAACCATCCGGCAACCCAATTCCAAAACTGACGCAACACGCCAAAAGTTTCGTAGTCGTTAATCGTTGGCGGGACGATATCGTGTCCGGGAATGGGGTCGAAAGCAAACCAACCGTGACCGGGAAAATAAACCTCGGTCATAGCATAGGCATCGGTATTGCGAACCACGTACAATCCGGTAAAGGGATTGAAATCGCCAGGGGCAAATCCAGTCACCAACCGGGCCGGAATTCCTACCGATCGCAACATGATGGTTAGTACGCTCGAATAATGGTCGGGATAGCCGCCGGGAATGCACTGGGTGGGGTCTTGACCTTGACAGCGAAATAAGAAGTTCTCGACGAGATCTTCGCCGGGTTCTAAATAGGGTAAATCGAAGGGATCGGTAGGCAGGCGATAGTTTTGTTTCAGGTATTGAGCCAGGTAAAGAGAAATTTCGTAGGGGTTGGTGAGGGGATTTTCGGCTTCGGCGAGAACTGACTCAGTAAACTCACGAACTTGCGGCGCGATCGCTTCGGGAATTTGCAAGTAATGTTCGCGAATGTCGTCGGTATAATCGGTTGGGGCTTTCCCTAACACCGTGCGATCGCGATAGGGAACTTGGGAGATAACACTATAAGTTAACCCTTCCGATAGAGGAACGGGCGATCGCAATCCTCCTTCCGGGCCGATGGCAATTTCGCGAGTGGGAAAATAAAGAATTTTGGCTTGGGGAAGGACGGGAATCAGGTTGGGAAAATCGCTGGAAATGGTGTATGTTTGAATGACAGGGCGAATGCGGCTTTGCGTGGCGGGAGCGGGCACCCAAAACCGAAACGTCCAACTCGATCGACGGAGAATGTTTTCTTCGGCTTCATCGTTGCGCGAAATGTCCCAACCTTGTCCGGTATAGCGATCGAAGGCCAAAACGCGCCAAAATCCTTCCGCTTGCGATCGCACTCGCATGACAATTTGAGGCTCCATTAACCCGCGCAAATTTTGGTTCATGCGAGTAGAGAAACCAGAATATAACGTATCGTCAACTTCTCCAGGCCCTTCGCCGGGGGCGCTACCCACACCCAAGCCTTCTCCGTCTTCATCAATGGTTCCACCGCCGGGATTGACGATATTTCTGCCTTCAAAGTTACCCTGAAAGTCGATCGTGCCGCTAACAGGAAGTGTCTGCAATTGATAGCCGGGAATGCGGGGCATGAGGGCAAAAACGACGAGCCCTAAAATGACAACGATGGGTAATAAATACAGGGCGGGACGTAACGAGGAAACAGTTTCTTTTTTGAAGCGATCGCGCCGTTCTCGGGGGGCTTCGATGCCCAAACGCGATCGATAGTCGAACACCAAACTGGGTAAAGCAATGGCCACAAACACCAGTAAAAACGGGCCGAAAGCAATGGTTTGGCTCAAAGTTCCCGCCACGCCTAACAGAATTAAACCAATGACCATCGAGTAGCCTAAATCCCGGCGACGGGGCAAGTCAAAGCTATGTAACACTTGCAGTTGAATCAGCAATTCTGCCAAAACTAAGCGGGTATCGTTGAGGGAACCGACGAGATTGGCAAAGAAAATAAACAGCGTCGCAATCATGGCGATCGCTAAAATAAACTTAGTCTCAACATTGCGATCGCGGCGACGATGCCAACTCCAAATTGCCCCCACAATACTCAAAGGAACGGCCCAAAAACTCATCTGCGTATTGGCCGCCACGTCGGTGGCAATAATCCCGACAATCACCAATGCTTGCACTAAAATTCGCAGTTCGATCGACTCTTCCGCTTTAGGTTCGGGCAAAGACTGAATGCGCCGCCGCAGTTGCCGAGATAGAGGTAGGTTTTGTAGGAATTGCAGGGCCATGGCAATAAACAGATAGATCGCATTCCCAATTAGGGTTCGGTATCAAAAAGTAAGTATTTAGGTCAAAGTCAGAAACCCGGTTTCTCGCCGATCGCCCGATAAAATTCGAGTCTATCCTTTCAGAAACCGGGTTTCTACGCCCGTTAACGATTGGATACCTGAATAGTTACGCCAAATCTTCCCCAATTTGGTCAAGTGGCTCTTTTTTTAGAGTCGTTTCGGTACGCTTTGGCAGCGTTTCTCGATCGCGCGATCTGACGAAGATTATACCAATTTCCAAAATTAATGTACCAGATGAGTAGGGGCAAACGGCGTTTGCCCATTCCCAAGTGTAACGCCTTTTCTGAAAAATG
>CAKZKB010000402.1 GCA_937121005.1 uncultured cyanobacterium
ACCCTAAACCAATTGCTAACAGAAATGGATGGCTTCGAGAACAATACCGGAGTCATTGTCATCGCTGCGACTAACCGCCCGGACGTACTGGATTTGGCACTGTTGCGCCCCGGACGTTTCGATCGCCAAATTACGGTGGATCTGCCCAGTTACAACGGACGTTTGGGCATTTTAGAAGTCCACGCCCGCGACAAGAAAGTTGAACCGGATGTTTCCTTAGAAGCGGTAGCCCGACGCACTCCCGGTTTTTCCGGTGCGGATCTGGCCAACCTACTCAACGAGGCCGCTATTTTAACAGCCCGGCGGCGCAAAGATGCGATTACGAATCTCGAAATTGATGACGCGATCGATCGCATTACCATTGGCTTGACAAAAGCACCTCTTCTTGATAGTAAGAAAAAGCGCATCATTGCCTATCACGAAGTCGGTCACGCGCTGCTGATGACCTTGTTGAAGCATTCCGATCCGTTAAATAAAGTCACCATTTTACCGCGATCGGGTGGCGTAGGCGGTTTCGCCCAACAAATTTTTAATGAGGAAACCAGCGATAGCGGTTTGGTGACGCGGGCTTGGTTGATGGATCAAATTACTATTTTCCTAGGGGGGCGATCGTCGGAAGAAGAGGTCTTTGGCATCGACGAAATCACCCAAGGGGCCAGCAGCGATATCAAAGCCGTGGCCAAATTAGCTCGGGCTATGGTAACGGAATACGGAATGTCGGAACTCGGTTCTTTTGCCCTCGAGGATCCCAACGATGAGGTATTTTTAGGGGGCGACTGGATGTCGCGTAAAGAGTATTCGGAAGAGGTGGCAACGCGCATCGATCGCCAAGTGCGAGAAATCGTCTCCGAATGCCATCAAAAAGCGCGACAATTGTTGCACGACTATCGCCCGCTACTCGATCGCTTGGCAGATTTGTTAATCGAACGCGAAACCATTGAAGGGGATGAGTTCCGTCAAATCGTCGGCGAATATGCCGAGTTACCGGAGAAGCAACTGGAGATCGATCGACAATTGGCAGAAGTGAAAACACCGGCCGAGGAACTATCTGCGGCTCGAGAATAATTATCTTTTTGCTGCATACAATTGGCGCAAAGGAGCCAAACACTCCGGGGTTTTCTCCTATAGTGTTTAACCGGATTTCAAACCCAACGCCAATCGCAATGCTGTATCGACCCGATCCATAATCGGACAGCGACCGATCGCGCGATCGATTTCCCGTTCTAACACCGTTGCCAAGTTGTCTGCAACAACGATCGAATCGGAGTGCAAGCTCATTTGCTGGCCTGCCGGACTGTTTTTCTTGATTTTTACTCGCGTCGGCCCTTTTCGATCTAAATTGGAGGTAATCATCGCTACGATGGTTTGCGGCAACCCCGTATCGAGATCGTCTCCCCCAAGCACTAACGCCGGACGTTTTCTAAAGGATTTGAGATCGGCATTGGGAAAAATGACCAAAACGACATCCCCACGCCTATAATTGGTCATAGGCTTCCATTCCTGGGGCGTTCCAATCTTCCTCAAAAATTTTCAGACGGTAGTAGGTGTCTCGGGCTTCTTCTGCCGTCCAACCTAATGCGGCGATCGCGTTTTGACGATTTTCTCGTTCGTCACTTTCTTCTCCACCATCGAAACGATCGAGACTTTTGGCTGACAGCAAAGCATCATCGAACTGGCTGAGATTGGCACGAACGCCATGTTTTTGGGTAACGCTATAGTAACCGCAAGATTTGGCCATATCCTGACGAGACCCATCGAATCCTTTGATTTTGCTGAGGAGGGCTTTACCAACGAGCGGATATTTGGGCAGTCCGTTTAGTTTAGCCATCTTTAGACTAGATTAAATTCTCGATATCCACCGTATCAGGTTGCAGCTAAACAGTCAATATTTTGCTAACATTTTGTAATGCGATCGCTCGCTGCCAGTCCGGGTCTTGTAACAATCGTTTGGCGACTTCGGCGATCTTATGCGGGGAGGGATCCAAAATTATACCCACACCCGAAAAAGTGGCGACCGGATCCCAAAATTGAACGAGGACGATCGCGCCCTATGGGACAATGGAATCAAACAGCCAACCTCTGTACGCTTGCTGGGCATGAAACCGATTGTCTTCACCGATCTCGACGGAACCCTTCTCAACCATCATACCTACAGTTTCGATGCGGCGGTTCCCACCATCGAAAAATGCCGTCGATCGCGCATTCCTGTCGTCCCCGTCACCAGCAAAACGCGGCGAGAAGTCGAAGCGATCGTCCGCGAACTCGGCTTGTCTGGAACCTTTGCAGTAGAAAACGGAAGCGGTATTTTTGTCCGTCGCGACGACAGTGATTTTGCCGTTACCGATGCTAAAATAGAAGACAATTATAGCTGCATCCAACTCGGCTGTACCTACACCGAAGCCCGCCGGGGATTGCGACAACTCGAAACCGCGATCGCGTCCCCACTTAAAGGCTTTGGCGATCTTAGCGTCAGCGAAATCCAACAACTCACCAACCTACCGCCAGCCGAAGCCACAAACGCCCGCGATCGCGAGTTTAGCGAACCCTTTGTCCCCCCAGAAAACATCGCCCCCGAAACGATAGAAGCCGCAGCCAAGAATTTAGGTCTGCGAGTTTTAGTCGGCGGTCGTTTCTGTCACCTCATCGGACAAAATGCAGGTAAAGGAAATGCGGTTCGTTGGCTGGTCGATCGCTATCGCGATCGCTACCCCGAAGAAAAAATTGTTACCATTGGTTTGGGAGACAGTCCCAACGATTTAGAACTCCTCGAAGCCGTCGATCGTCCCATTATTATACCTGGAAAAACCGGCCGCCCCCATCCCCAACTGGGCGATCGCGGTTGGGACATCGCCCCAGATGTGGCCCCAGAAGGATGGGCCGCCGCCGTCGAACGATCGCTATCTGACATTGCTTGAGTCCGGCGATCGATTTTGATACCACACTTTCCGTCCAAAATTCTCAGATCGTGCCACAATAAAGTCGGAAATCTTAACGTCATCACCCCAAAACGAGCCTTGCTGGAGTTTCTTCGACGCATCCGAAACGCGATCGCCCGATGGTGGGCGGAGTTCACCTTACAAACCAAACTTCTGGCTGCCGCCACCCTCTCGGTGTCCCTGATGGTCAGTAGTTTGACGTTTTGGGCTGTCAACACCATCCAGCAAGATGCCCGCATGAACGACACCCGTTTCGGGCGGGATCTCAGCCTGCTGCTGGCGGCGAACGTCGCCCCTCTGATTGCAGAAGGCAACCGCAGCGAAATTGCTCGCTTTTCCCAACAATTTTACAATAGCACGTCCAGCATCCGCTATATGCTCTATGCGGATAAAGAAGGCGAGATCTTTTTAGGAATTCCCTTTTCCGAGTCGGAAGTGCAAAATTCCCTTACCATTCGGCGGCGAATTCAGCTTCCCGAAGGTTTTGGGGAAGACCCCGACATCCCCATGGTTCGCCAGCATCAAACGCCGAACGGTGTTGTCACCGATGTTTTTGTTCCCTTAATTGACAGGGGCGAATATTTAGGATGTCTGGCAGTCGGCATCGATCCTAACCCGACCGTCGTTGCCTCTTCCAGTTTAACTCGCGATGTCACGATTGCCGTCTTTGTCTCCATTTGGATCATGGTGATTTTAGGGGCAGTGTTTAACGCCCTCACCATTACTCGCCCGATTAAAGAATTGTTAGTTGGGGTGAAAAATATTGCCGCCGGAAACTTCAAGCAGCGCGTCGATTTACCCCTCGGCGGTGAACTCGGAGAACTGATTGTCAGCTTCAACGAAATGGCCGAACGCCTCGAAAGTTACGAAGAACAAAATATCGAAGAAATGACCGCCGAGAAGGCAAAACTGGAAACATTGGTTTCCACGATCGCCGATGGTGCGGTACTTCTCGATCCCGATTTGCACGTCGTTTTGGTGAACCCAACGGCGCGGCGAATGTTTGCATGGGACAGTCTCGATCTCTCAAAAACCTCTGTATTGAATATCTTGCCCGCAGTGGTACAAATCGAACTCGCGCAACCGTTGCATCGTATCGTTCGCGGCGATTTGCAAGGGGGAGAATTTCGGACGACGCTAACCGAACCCGTCGATCGCACGGTACGGATTTTGCTGACGCGGGTACTCGATCGCGAAGGAAGCAACCTCAAAGGCATTGCCATGACGGTGCAAGATATCACCCGCGAGGTAGAACTCAACGAGGCCAAAAGCCAGTTTATCAGCAATATTTCCCACGAGTTGCGAACGCCTTTATTTAATATAAAATCCTTTATCGAAACCCTGCACGAATACGGTTCCGACCTCTCGGAAGGGGAACGGCGAGAGTTCCTAGAAACGGCAAACCACGAAACCGATCGCCTCACGCGCCTCGTTAACGACGTACTCGATTTATCGCGCTTGGAATCGTGCCGAATTTATCATTTTAGCGCTGTCGATATCAGCCAACCCATCGAACAAACCCTGCGAACGTATCAACTCAATGCCAAAGATAAAGGCATCGAACTCCGGCAAGATATCGAACCGGATTTGCCTGCGGTTTTGGGACATTACGACTTGCTGCTACAGGTGTTTGCTAATCTAGTCGGCAACTCTTTGAAGTTTACCAACGAAGGCGGCAAAGTTGTCATCCGCGCCTACGTGCAAACCGTTCTCGATCGCACTATGTGGGCGGGCGAAGAACCCACTCCCCTCGATGGTAAAGTGGTCAGAATTGAAATTGGCGATACGGGAATTGGCATCGATCCTGAAGATCGCGAAGCCATTTTCGATCGCTTTTTCCGGGTCGAAAATCGCGTCCACACCCTAGAAGGAACCGGACTCGGCCTGTCCATTGTCCGCAACATTATTGACAAACATCATACTAGCATTCATCTCGTCAGCGAAGTGGGAGTCGGAACTACATTTTGGTTCGATTTACCCCTGCATGAAAATCCGTCTGTGGTTTCAGTGGCGGATTCTCCCGACGAAGAAACCTCGGAAGCGGAAGAAGTAGAAGCTGTCACCATTCAGGTTCAAGGTAAAGATCCTCCCTAACCCCCCTTGTTCTCCTCGTTCCTCTGTCTCTACCAGAGAACGTCATTGAAAGGGCGAAGCATTCGCCCGCCTCTACGAGGAATTCAAAATTACGACTTCTCGTTTTTGAATTTTTAATTTTTAATTTTGAATTGGAGCGAAGCGACGCGCCCCTACAGCCTCGTGTAAAGAGGGAGAACAGAGATCCTTCACAGCCATTTTCGGTGTCACCTGAATGCTGATTAGAAACCAGCCAAGATAACTCAAAATTATGTACAATTGTTTTACGATCGTTCGCCGTATTCATCACCTCGATCGATGGGTATTTTTATCCCTCGCGATCGCCCTTTTTGGCTTACCCGTTGGGGCAACCGAACCGCGTTTGCCCTATTTTGAAGATGAGGATACGGAAGAGTCCGAACCCCCCGAAAAAATTCCTACAGAAGACGAGATCGAGATTGAAGAAGATACTGAGACTGAAACCAATGACGACGATCGCGGCTTCGAGATTCAAATCGAAGAAGATACTGAGACTGAAACCAATGACGACGATCGCGGTTTCGAGATTGAAGAGGAGAACGAAGATTTAGATTCAGAAACCGAAGACGATATCGAAGCTGCCCGAGAATGGCTCGATCGCGGTTTGGATGCTGCCCGCCGCCAAGACTACAGCAGCGCGATCGCAGCCTTTACCCGCGCGATCGAGTTTAATTCCGATTTTGCCGCCGCCTATTACAACCGCGCCTTAGCCCGATCGCGGCGAGGGGAAATTGAAGATGCGATCGCTGACTACAGCGAAGCGATCGACATTGACGATACCGATGTAGAAGCCTATACCAACCGAGGCATTTTGTTCGCCACCGCCGGAGAATACGATGCCGCCATCAACGATTATAGCGAAGCGATCGACCTCAATCCGCGCAAAGCCAACGCTTATTACAATCGCGGTTTAGCCTTTTTTGCCATTAACGATCTAGAAGCGGCGATCGCTGACTTTACCCTTGCCATTCGCTACGAACCGGGTTATGCTGATGCTTATAACAATCGCGGCATTGCCTTTACTGAATTCGGTAACAGCGATCGGGCGATCGAGGATTTTACTCGTGCCATTCGCATTAACACTACCCTCGCCGAAGCCTATTTTAATCGCGGTCGCCAATATCTAATTTTAGGGCAAGAAGGTTTAGCGCTGCAAGATTTTCAAGCGGCGGCTCAACTGTTTAGCGATCGCGGCGATGCGGCGGGCTACGAAGCAGCGATCGCGGCTGTTGCTCGGTTACAATAATATCAACGCAACAACGCATCAACGCAGCAACGAACAACGAACAACGTAGTCCGGTTACTTGACTGTAGAATTTCAATGTCGATCGGCCCACATTCCGCACCCGAGTCAGTGTGCCAGTTGAAGGACTTGGATCGAGTCCCTCACCCCTGGCACTCGTTGAGTATTAATACTCAGTGAGTGCGAGAGCAAAAAGGGGAATTTGTGTGGGATATGAATCCGGTAGGGGCAATTCCCCTGTAGTTGCCCCCTTCCCAACGGATCCGATCTTATTTAGATAAGATGACTGGTCACTGGTCACTGAACTTACCGTATCCCAGTTGCGATCGCAACTCTTCTACAGCTTCCGCGACGCGATCGGGCTCGGTCACAAACCGACAAAAGGGTAACTCCTTCGTCCAGGCTTGGTAAAATTGCTCGTTCTTGTAATAAGAATTGGGCAAAAAGACGTGAGGAATACCGAGGATAACGCACAACAAATGACCGTGCAAGCGATTGGTGATAATGAGGTTGTAGCGCTTCAATTGGTAAATGCCGCTATGGAGAAAACTCCACGATCGCGAGTTGAATTGGGGAGCCGTATGGTTTTTCAAGTTCTCCGTATAAGGACGATCGTTCAACCACGATCGCCGCGCTTTCCACTCTTGAGGAACGGCGATCCCGCGCATCCAACCATCGCGCAAAGCAGCCGCAATCGCGCGACGCACCATCGATCGCGGATGTCCCATTTTCCAGCCAAAGGAAACCCAATCTTCCACATCTAAATTGGGGACTCCCAACGCAGACGGAGCAAAGCGATCGTCGAGCTCGCTATCTTCACGAAACAGGTATAAAATGCGATCGCGCTTCGGCGGCGCAATCTCGTCCAACCCCGGTACGTCCACCAACTGCAACGCCATATCGGGAGCCAAATACACCCGACAGTTGTGAAAATATTCGCAAGCGATTTGGTAGCTGATGCGATCGCGCACGAACAGGGTTAAATCGGGATGGTTGTTAAATATCTTGGCCGCCGCGATCGCATTTTCTTCGTGGCGAAAGCGCACCGTCTGCGGCAAAATAAAAATGGGACGATCGACGTAGCGATCGATAATTTCCTCCCGAAACTGTTGGAACTCCGGCCAGGTATCGCCCAAGTTGCCACCACCATTAAAGACGATCGGGGCATTTCCGGCCTGTTGCTCGAGCGATCGGGGCGAAAAGTTGGCAATATCGGCCGCATAAGCAACATCGATATCCAACTCGTTGGTCAGATAAAAAAGACTGCCCAACCAAATCGAATGGTCGCCCAAATTCAGATAGTGAGGGTAGTCGAGCAAAGCGCACCGTTTGCCAATCGTGGTTAGCGGTTCCAAAGCGGCGTGCAAGCGTCCTTTGATAGTAGTAGGGGTTAGCACGAGGCTGGTCGCAGTCATTTTATCTTCGTATTGTAGAGGTTAGATGCAAAAACGTCCGTACATCTTAGAGCGTCCTACCCCCAACGGAAACGGGAGATTCACCGAACCGTTAAGGTTGGGGAAGTGTAACTATCCCCAACCTCAATACGGAACTTCATCAGATGCACCCAAATTCAGCAGCACTGGCCGCTGACTAACGGCGACGCAACGCGCCGACACCACCCAGCATGGCAATCCCTAACAGCACAGAGGGCTCGGGAACCGGCATCGCTTCGGCTCCAGACACGCCAAAGTCGCTGTAGATGTAGTTTCCATCTTGGTTGGAGGTCAGCGTAACTTTGCTAACTTCCATATCTCCAAACGGATTGTGAATTCGGTAGGAACCGCCGCCAGTCGAGTCAGACTTGCTTAGCATCTCGACAATACCGCCCAAGCTCCATTCGGCCGTATCTTCATCGATGATGCTCAGGGTTCCCATCTTCTCACCTGCCGAAATTTTGGCAACTTCATCGACAACATCGCCAAACGCTCCCTCTTGGTACAAGAAGCTGATGTCGATATATTTCCAGATGCTCGGGCCGGCAGTAGAGAGCATCAGGTGTTCGCCGTAATCGATTTCTTGCAAAGAACCGTTGGGGTGCAAGTCGTCATAAATGCCGACCCCTTTGGTACCGTTGACTTCTTTGAGGCTCAACACCCCCGTGTCGGTGCTGAGGGTAATGCCGTCAGCAGTGGTGCACGAGGTTGTGGTGCTGATAGAGACTTCCGAGTTGTTGCTCAGCTGCTCGAGGGGAATATCCCCGCACTCGCCGAGATTGGTTCCGGTGGTGAAGTTGAAAGCGTTGGCAGGAGCGGCGATCGCGGCAACACTGCCCATAACAATGCTGGCCGCTGCCCATAAGCGTTGAAGTTGAATTTTCATCAATCTATACCCCAGTGTAGTTAGGATTTGACGAGCGTCCCCACCCAAACGGTGTCATTCTTCGACGGGTAGGTATCGCTCGTTCTATTTATCTCTCTGGTGAAACCGGGAGTTTTTACGTGAAATGCCCGATATTGTTACAAAAGTTTACAGTCGCCACCGGAAATCGCCGTTTTCGGGGTCGTCTTGATGTTGTGATGGCATCAGCGAATGACTTCTTCCATATAATCTTGCCACACGCTGGCGGCCTGGGCGCTGCTACCGTAGGTGGGAGAGTTGTCATCGTTACCCAACCACACCCCCGAGACGATCGACTGTTGGGGAACGTAACCGATAAACCACAGATCGACCCCATCGTTAGTCGTCCCCGTTTTCCCGGCTTCTCCAACTCCTAAAGAAGCACTCGTTCCCGTTCCTCCACTAACGACTCCTTGCAACATTTGCGTCATGGTACGGGCAACTCCAGGCTCGACAACCTGTTGCGGGTTGTACATCTGTTCGTAGTCGTAAATCAGGCGACAAGTGCGCCAGTCGTTATAATTTTCGCAGTCGCTACTATCCCAAATTCTGCGAATGGCGTGGGGTTTTTCGTACACGCCTTGGTTAGCTAAAACAGCGAACGCCCCGGTCATTTCTAACAAGGTGACTTCACTTTGTCCTAACACCAAACCGGGCACCGGATTGAGGTCGGAAGTCACTCCCATTCTCCGGGCCGTGCGTACTACTGACCCCAATCCTACATCTTGCGCCACCCGCAGGGCAATGGAGTTTTCTGATTGTACCAATCCCCGATACAAATCCGCACTGCCGCTCGTCCGTTCGCAGCCGCGAAAGGCTTGTCCGCGCCAAGTAATGGGGGCACAAGTGTAGGTTTGTCCGGGGGAAATTCCTTGTTCTAAGGCTGCGGTGTAAGCGAAGATTTTAAAGGTCGATCCGGGTTGGCGTAGGGCTTGAGTTGCCCGATTAAATTGGCTGTCGCTGTAGTCTTCTCCTCCCGTCATGGCAATGATTTCGCCATTGCTACTGTTGAGGGTGACGATCGCCCCTTGTTCGTAACCCGTACCGCGATCGATCCCCGATTCCAAGGCGGTTTCGGCCTCAGTTTGCAAGCGCGGATCGAGACCGGTTTCAATGATAAAATTGCCCTCATTGGCGACATCGCCGAGCAACTCCTCGAGTTCGACGAAAACGTAGTTATAAAAGTAGGGGGCGATCGTCCCTTCTAAAATCTCCTTGGCTTTCGGGTTCACTTGTAACACAGAACGGCGGGCGCGGTTGGCTTCTTCTGCCGAAACCATACCCATTTGCTGCATTCGCCCTAAGACCAAATTGCGCGACTCGATGGCCAAATCGTAGTTTGTCACCGGGTTAAAGTTATTCGGTGCGGGCAACATTCCCACCAATGTCGCTGCTTCAGAAAGCGACAGTTCTCGCGCCGATCTGCCGAAATAAAACTGGGCTGCATCCTCGAAACCATAGAGATCGATGCCCAAATAAACTCGATTCAAATAGGCGAGCAAAATCTCATCTTTGCTGTAAAATGTTTCTAGCTTCAAAGCGACGATCGCTTCGCGAACTTTGCGCCCTAACGAGTCTTCCGTGCCCACGTAATCGCGATACAAACTGCGAGCCACTTGCTGGCTGATGGTACTCGCCCCCTGACGAATATCGCCGCCGCGAAAATTCACCGCCAGCGCCCTTAAAATGCCGATGGGATCGACTCCAAAATGCCAGTTAAACCGACTGTCTTCGGAAGCGACAACGGCTTTGGGTAAGTATCCACCAAATTCGGTCAACCGCTTCCATTCCACGTGAGAAGTATTGTAAGGTTCGCGCAGTGTGGTTTCGCCTTCGCGAGAATAGACGACAACGGGGCCGTTTTGGGAGTAAGGTAAAGGACGAACTTGGAACTTCGTCCACTCGATCGCCACGAACAAACCCGCCAGCAACATAACGCCACTGGTTCCATAAATTCCCCAGCGAAAACCGCGCACGTACCAAGGTGGCGGATCCCAAAATTCCACGCGCACGCCGTTGGCGAGTTCGGGCGGCCCTAATGTGAGGACATCGCCGTGATACAATTCTAATTTCGGGAGTCGCCGTTTGCCGCGATAAATACCGTTGGTGGATTTTTCGTCTTGAATGGTAAAAGTGGGGCGACGCTGGCGACTGTCGCGAGACAAAGAGAGGTGAACTTGGCTGACAAGAGGGTTGGGAACGACGATATCGCTGGCTTTTGACGATCGCCCCAACAAGTAGCGATCGCCCAACAAGGGATATTCTTTTGGGGTGTCGCTGTCTTCGTTCCAGACAAGCAGTTTGGGCACGCGCGTCTGGGGTTTGAGTACCAGTTGCGAAAAGTTGGCGCGCGTATGTTGGAACAGTTGCGAAACTTGCCCCAGTAAGGTTTTTGGCGGTGGGTTGTTGGGCGGTGGCGGTGATGGAGACATCGCGATCGGAACGGTTGGGTCAATGTTATCGCGATCGCGGGCGCGGAAACAATCGTTCTAAACTCTTTCGCAGTCCGCGATGGGGATAAATATCGGGTTTTTTGCTCCAGACCAATTCTAACACGCGATCGTAAGGCCGGTGGGAATATTTGTAAAAGCAATAGGCAACTGCGATCGAACCGCTACGTCCGATCCCGGCGCGACAGTTGAGCAAAATCTTCTGTTTTCCGGCTTTCAGTTGCGCGTCGATCCACAGGATGGCGGCGGTAATTATATCGTCAGAAATGGGGTTTTGGGATCCGTCTGTCGTGCCGAGTTTCTTGTAGGCGATCGCGGCTTCCGGTGGAAAAGAAAGCGTCAATTCTTCGGCTAAGTTGAGAACGGCATCAATTCCCAACTCGGGCGATCGCGATGCGGCGATAAAATTGCCGACAAAAATATTGGGCAGAATTTCTACCAAGTTCGGGCCTTGCGTCCACGCCATTCCTAGCGACGGCGGTTCGATTTTTAGATGTCCGTTTTCGCTCAATTCACCCGCCCAACAGAAGCGATCGTCTCCATTTTTCAACCCCACTCGATAAGTGAATTCGTACTCTCCTTCGCCAGTGGGCATAAACGATCCTTGAAACACAAAAATATCGCCGTCTTCCGTTCTCTGGTAGGGTAAATCGATGCCATACCAGCGACCATCGCTACTAAACTTACTTAGCGCATTCGTCCAAAGTTGCACCTGCAACTGTTGGCGATCGACCAAACTCTTCAGCTTCACGGTGGCTCCAAACTGCTCGAGCATATAGAGCGATCGATAGTCGCCTAACGGTGGGTAAACTTCAACGATTTGGGCAAATCTGTCTGACAAACTCATCTGTCCTTTTTGGGTTCTTTTACAAAATTTCGTTGGGATCGATGCCGAGTTCTTGCAGGTTTTGCTCTAACTATCTATCGCGGTTGTATTTAAGCATCAGCATCGAGCGGAACGCACCAAACCTATTGTAACTGAAACTTGAAAAGGATAAGGCCATTTTGAATTTTTAATTGATAATTTTTAATTCCCGCTAGGGCGGAGGGGCCGATCGCCCAAATGTGTCGTTTTGTTACGGATTGTTGCGTTGCGTCACGATCGCGGCCACCCCGGCCCCAGACCGTGCTACCATCACCCTTTGAAAGTCGCAAATCTCATTGAGGAGAAAGAGCCTTGGGACTACGGGTTGCAGTTGTGGGAGCGGGGCCGGCTGGCTCTTCCACCGCCGAAACACTGGTGAAAGCGGGTATCGAAACCTATCTGTTCGAGCGCAAGTTGGATAACGCCAAGCCCTGCGGTGGCGCGATTCCCTTGTGCATGGTGAGCGAGTTCGATTTGCCACCAGAAATCGTCGATCGGCAAGTTCGCAAAATGAAGATGATCTCGCCGTCGAACATCGAAGTCGATTTAGGCTTGGAACGAGACGACGAATACATCGGAATGTGCCGTCGGGAAGTTCTCGATGGGTTCTTGCGCGATCGCGCTCATAAGTTGGGAGCCAATTTAATCAACGGCACAGTACATAAAGTCGATATTCCCAGTGGCAATAGCGACCCTT
>CAKZKB010000403.1 GCA_937121005.1 uncultured cyanobacterium
AGTCAGGTTAGAGGCAGTGGTGTGGGTTTCGCCGGCCAGCGATCGCGTCGGAACCGCACCCGCCACCAGACACAACAGCAGACTGGCGACGCAACCAGACCAGTGGAGAGTGGGTAGAATTGCCATTGTTAACACGATCGCGTATTATTAAGTAAGACCCATGCAAATTTTAAAGTAAAAATTTGCGATCGCCCCGCGTGCAGGTTTGAAAATTGTCAGATGCGATCGAGACAATTTCCGATCCGTCTCTTATACTCAATTCAACTCGACTTAGCCGACCCAATTTAGCCCGATTCAAGTGTTGGGGGGAAATGCAGACATGAATCAGCGAAATCACCGAAAATGGCTTCCCGTCCTCAGTAGTCTTACTGTTGTAGTGGGAGCCAGCGCCGTCACTCAACTGCCAGCCGCGGCCCTGCGCTACGCATCCAGTATTTTTAATCCGCCTTACGCCTCGATTTCTCGCTCTTGCGACGGAACCCTCGCCTGCGAATTAGAAACGGCAGCGAAGTACAACTGGGACTTCCGTAAATTTGCCGAAGCGATCGCCGCCTCCGAGTGGCAAGACTCCTTCGCCCGCCAGCAGGGAGAAGCGGTATTGTACACTGTCTTCGTGCCCACTGATGCCGCCTTGAGCGAGAGCGAGTGGGAACAGTTGATGCAGCCAGAAAACCGCGATCGCCTCGAGCGGTTCGTGCGTTCCCATATCGTAGAAGGGGCCATTACTCCGGCGCAAGTGGAAGCCGGATCGGTAACGACCCTTGGTGGAAACGCGATCGCGATCGTCACTGACGATAATGGCGAACCCGTGCGCTTGGGCACTGCCGAACTCGCCGGCCACCACCGCGCCCTCAATGGCGTACTGTTAAAAGTGGATGGCGCGATCGTCCAACCGTAGTCCGGCAAGACCGCAATTCGCGATCGCTAGGGGCCAACGGCGTTGGCCCTTTTTGCTGCGATTAGGGGATCCAGTCGGGTGGGGGCACGAGTTCGGTCAGCCACCGACGATCGCGTTCTGTGCCAACCGGACGTGCCAAACGCCAGGTTTTACCTTCTTTTTGTCGTTGTAAGTAAATTTGAAACGAATAGCGGCGACGATAGAGGCGTTGGCTGGCCGATCGCGCAGTTAAAATGTAGTTGCCACTGAGTTGGAAACCGGGTAAATTTTCGATGGGTATCCATTGGCGATCGCGAATATCAATGCGATCGATCTGCCAGGTTAAGGGTTGAGAGAGTCCCAGGTTTTGGCTCAATTGTGCTTCGGTTTCTTGCAGTTGTAATTCGATGGCCCGTTCGATAATATCCGGGGTCGGGAACACAGGACTGCTACAGGACACCAATAGTATAGCAGCGAGGACGATCGCTATCCACTGTAAAATCCATGAGACTAATTTTATCATGTCTTCTTTTATCGGTCACGCTCTCGCCGGGTTGACGGTTTCCGTTGTTCCGAAACCTCAGAGATCCGTTAGGGAGCAACTGTTACGATCGGGATGGCTGGTGGCGATCGCCTGCGCTCCCGATCTCGATTATTTTGTTCCCATTTTACACCCAAGTGCCAACAATGGCGTTCGCCTGACGCATTCTCTTTTTTTCTGCTTGTTGCTTCCTTTGGCAACGATTGCCATGTTAGCCTTGAAGGGCGATCGCGGGTCGGTGTTGCGAAGGCACAGTTTGCAAACGATCGCCGCCGGATTGTCTCATTTAGGTCTCGATTTGATGGTCGGCGTTTCCGCACTGCCGTTGTTGTTTCCATATACATCAAGGACGTACAAATTGCCTTTCGGACTTTTACCGAGTGCGGGTGCGTTAGACTTCAGCAATTACTATTTGTATCGCAATCTGTTTATCGAACTAGGCGTTCTTCTGCCTCTGTTTGCGATCGCGATTCAGATTTCTAGAGGCAGATATTCTCGAATTTTAATCGGCTTGACATCTATTTCGATCGCGTTTATGGTTTGGTCGTTTCGCCTGTCTCGATAGGCAAGTCGCGAGAACACCAGTCACTCCACCCGCCGGGATAGAGTTTGGCGTTGTCAATGCCAGCAAGTTTCAACGAGAGTAAATTGACGCAAGCTGTCACACCAGACCCGCAGTAAACGACGATCTCTTCGGCATCTTCTAAATCCGACCAGCGCTGTTTTTGTGCCTCTTCATTGCAAACCAAACTGCTTTCTTGGGTGACTTCTTTCCAGGGATAGTTGAGTGCGCCAGGGATGTGTCCGGCAACGGGATCGATGGGTTCTCGTTCGCCTAGAAAGCGATCGCGATCGCGCGAATCCACTAATACCACGCTGTCGAGATCTTTGCGCTTTTTCACTGTTTCGAGATCGGCGACAAACTGCGATCGCAACTGCGGCGAAAACTGTCCCGGTTGCGGCTGCGGTAGGGTATTGGTGACAGGATAGCCTAATGCTTGCCATTGCGTCCAACCGCCATCGAGAATAGCAACGCGATCGTGTCCGAAATAGCGCAACAACCACCACAAACGCGCCGCAAACGCCATGCGGGTGTCGTCGTAAGCGACAACCATCGTCTCGCCAAAGTTGACTCCCATCGCTGCTAGTTTTTCCGACAGCTTTTGCGGATCGGGCAAGGGATGGCGACCCCCCACTTTTCCGACTGGACTCGACAGATCGCCATCGAGATTGAGATAGAACGCATTGGGGAGATGGTTGGCGAGATACTGTTGGTGTCCCAACTCGGGATCGGCGAGGGAAAAGCGACAGTCGGCGATAACAATTTGGCGATCGTCGATGCGATCGGCCAGCCATTGGGGAGAAACAAGATCGGACATATGGAAGTCAAATTGGGATTTCCTCTCGCTTTATGTTACAATAAAAATTCCCCTTCCACAACGTAGAAGGGGAGATTTAAGGAGGAAATCCGTAACAGTCGTTAGTCCATCGAGTTCTTAGCTTTGTTCGGATCGCCAGTATAGGGTTGTACGCCAGTTTCGGGATAGCGATCTTCGCTGGGGCCGAACAAACGGGCCGCAGCCGCAAATAAAGACTGGCTCGCCGAGTTCACTTTGTTGAACAGTTTCATAATCTAATCCCTCTCGCAAAAATACCGATCGGTTCGTCGTATGGAAGGTAGATTTTACCTTCTATTTCAGATGATAAACGCGATCGCCCCCGGCCGATCGGCTTCGCAATGTTTGTTGAGAATTTGTATTAGTTTGCAATATTTGGGCGATCGCGGGGACGCGCACTGTTCCCCACTGTGATATAGTAAACACCGAACAGGGCGGATACAAGGCCCCGAAAAATCTAAAATCCAAAATCTAAAATCCAAAATCCAAAATTGAAATGACCCCACTGCGCGTAGGCTTGCTGTTCGGCGGCCGATCTGGAGAACACGAAGTGTCGATCGCCTCTGCAAAAGCGATCGCCGCCGCCTTCTGTGCGGACGAAAACGCTCAAAAATACGAACTGCGTCCAGTGTACGCGCGAAAAGACGGCGTTTGGCACGACGGAGAGATCGCCGCCGGGGTGCTTGCGAGCGGCACGCCGTTGGGGGACGATGGCGGTACGACGGCCGATCGCTGGCAATTTCCCCCTAGCGTCGCCGAAATTGATGTTTGGTTTCCCATCGTTCACGGCCCCAATGGCGAAGATGGAACCCTACAAGGTTTGTTACAAATGGTAGGCGTACCCTTTGTGGGGACGGGGGTTTTGGGATCGGCGGTGGGAATGGATAAATTGATGATGAAAACGGCATTTGCCAGCATTGGTTTGCCCCAGGTTGAGTATATCGCCGTGCGCCGCGATGAAATCTGGTCGAACCCTTGCGTCTTTCCCAAACTGTGCGATCGCATTGAGTCTGAGTTGGGCTATCCTTGCTTTGTGAAACCGGCCAATTTAGGGTCGTCGGTGGGTATTGCTAAGGCGCGATCGCGCGGAGAACTCGAAGCGGCCCTCGATAGTGCGGCCAGTTACGATCGACGGATTATTGTCGAAAAAGGAGCCAAAGTTCGCGAACTCGAATGTGCAATTTTAGGGAATGACAATCCCCAGGCTTCGGTAGTGGGAGAAATTACTTACGATAGCGAGTTTTACGATTACGAAACCAAATACACCGACGGCAAGGCAAATCTGTTAATTCCCGCCCCGATTTCCGATGTGGTTGCCAAGCGCATTCAAGAATTGGCGATCGCCGGATTTCTCTGTCTCGACTGTGCGGGGTTGGCACGGATGGACTTTTTCTATCTAGAAGAAACCGACGAAATTCTCATCAACGAGGTCAACACCTTGCCCGGTTTTACCGCATTGAGTATGTACCCGCAACTGTGGGCAGCGACGGGGGTTTCGTTTCCGCAATTGGTCGATCGTCTGGTACAATTGGCGTTGGAACGGTCTTAAGTTTCTTTTTAGGGATCGGTAGGGGTCAACGGCGTTGACCCTTGTGGGATAATGTAGGTCTTGAAACTTCAAGGGCGAACGCCGTTCGCCCCTACAACCTCATTGCTCGCCAGAAACCCGGTTTCTCAAAGGATAAACTCGAATCTAGTCTGGCTATGGACAAGAAACCGGGTTTCTACACCCCTAGATGCTAGCATACTTGAATCGCTTACCTTGAAACTTCAAGGGCGAACGCCGTTCGCCCCTACAACCTCATACTAGCCAAGACCGAAACTCCTCGGCAAAGCGATCGCCCAAAATGGCTTCGCGAATGCGTTGGGTAAAGCGTACCAATTCTGTAACATTGTGGATCGAGAGTAAGGTATAGGCGAGTAACTCCTTCGATCGCACCAAATGGCACAAATAGGCCCGCGTAAATTGCGTGCAAGTGTAGCAAGGACAATCCGCATCGAGAGGCGTAAAGTCTTCGCGGAAGCGGGCATTTTTCAAGTTCCACCGTTCCCCTTGCACCAACGCTGCCCCATGACGGGCAAACCGGGTCGGAATTACGCAATCAAATAAGTCTATACCAGAAGCGATCGCCCGCGCCATTTCCCGATAGGTTCCCACTCCCATCAAATATCGCGGTTTATTTTCCGGTAAATGGGGAACGGTTTGTCGCACGGCTGCGTCTATTAATTCTGGCGGTTCCCCGACGCTGACCCCTCCGACTGCATACCCCGGTAAATCCAGCGATCGCAAGCGAGTCGCCGCCATGACGCGCAAATCTTCATAGACTCCCCCCTGTACGATACCGAATAGGGCCTGGTTTGGGTTGCTGTGGCTGGCGATGCAGCGTTTCAGCCAGCGTTCGCTACGGTTGGTAGCGGTTTCGACTTCTTCTCGCGTCGCCGGATAAGGGGGACACTCGTCAAACGCCATGATAACATCGGCCCCCAAGGTATTTTGGATCCGCATCGAGATTTCCGGGGTCATGGCAATGATATCGCCATTGTGGGGCGATCGAAACGTTACCCCTTCGTCCGTAATCGTCCGCATTTCGCTGAGACTGAAGACTTGAAAGCCTCCCGAGTCCGTGAGGATGGGGCCGTTCCACCCCATAAACGAATGTAACCCACCTGCGCCAGCGACGATCGCCTCTCCCGGTTGCAGGTGCAAGTGGTAGCTGTTGGCAAGCACCATCTGCGCCCCCGTCGTCTGTAACTGTGCCGGGGACAGGGTTTTCACCGTCGCTAACGTGCCAACAGGCATGAAACGGGGCGTTTCTACCGGGCCGTGAGGGGTGGTAAAGACTCCGGCGCGGGCGCGAGTATCGGGGCAGGAGCGATCGCAGGTAAAGGTAAAATGGGACATTGATGGCGACTTTATCATAAATTTATATTACAGCCGCCATTGCCAGGGCCAGATAAAGTTTTGTCCTCAATCGGGCAAATGGGGGCGATCGGGTTTCCCGTTATCGAAACGATCGTGTATCCTGGATCTTAGAGATGCAGCCTCACCTCAATTGCGCTTGACCGAATCGGGTCAAGGGGCTATAATTGGGTGGGGCTCTAACAGATCGTCGCATTTATTCTAATTCAACTGGAGCGGAGTAGCGGCAGCGCTCGGCTGCCCAATTAACACGGAGGGGTCATTCACATGACGGCTTTTGCAAGTAGATACGCCAGAGAAAAGTCAGCCGAGCAGTATATTTACGAGCACCTGATCGAATTGGTGAAGGTGGAATCGCCGCAGCAACTGATCGATCGGTTCCGCCGCTTGTTCGTGGAAGGCTCGGGATATCCCGATTCGGATATTGTCAAGGCCCTCGACAAAATCACCACCTCCAAAACGGCTGAGGAAGAGTTTAACAGCGTTCTCAATCGCTCTTGCCACATTCTGATCAACCACTGGCAAATGGAGGCCAAGGCCCAGGGGTCGATTCCCGAACTGGTGAGAGTGTTCGACCAGCAGGGACGGCGTTCCTATTCGTCCCAGGCCAGGCGCTTGTCGGGATTGATCCAGCAGTTCAAGCAAAGCGAAGAATATCTCACCCTGCACCGCTTGCTGCAAGTGGTCGATCGCGAAACCGAACCGGAAGCTGGCGTACAGGCACGATGGTACAATGCTTTT
>CAKZKB010000404.1 GCA_937121005.1 uncultured cyanobacterium
GTGCGTCTATGACACGGATCGCCCGTGCTTTCGCGCCGCGACCTGTGTTATACCGCACCTTCGATGGGCGATCGCAATCTCAACACCGGGGGCCTCTGGTCGATCGGCAGCGCCTTGACAGGGAACTGGCAGCCCTGGCCCGATCGCGGCGAGAGGGATGCGATAATTTACACTTGCTGTTACCCTTCGTTCGCGATGCTGAAGACGTGCGCTTTACCCGCGATCGCCTCCAGGCGGTGGGTTTGGAGCCCGGCGATCGCTTTCAACTGTGGATAATGGCAGAAGTGCCCGCACTGCTGTTTGGCTTGCGCGAGTGCGTCGCTGCGGGGATTTCCGGCATCGCCATCGGTTCTAACGATCTGGCCCAATCCCTACTAGCGGTCGATCGCGATTCGCCCCCCGAGGGGTTTGATGCCCGACATCCGGCGGTTTTAGAATATATAAAAGCCTTAATTCAACAGGCGCGATCGTTGCAGATCCCCTGTTCCATTTGCGGGGACGCGCCCGCTCGCCATGCCGATCTGGTCGAGAAACTGGTACGCTGGGGCATTACATCCATTTCCGTGCCCGCCGACGCGATCGATGCCACCCATCGAGCCATCGATCGGGCCGAACGCCGAATATTGCTCGAAGCTGCCCGACAATTGGGGGACAATGGCGAGCTAAGGTAGGGGTCAACGGCGTTGACCCTTGTTTCTGAGGGCGAACGCCGTTCGCCCCTACAACCTATTCGTCCGTGAGTTGGTTGCCGCGCTGATATTGATCGTAGGCAGCGTAGAACAGGCCGGCCAGGGTGATGACGACCAAGCCGAGAACGATTCCAGAGAGAAGCGGTTCGACCATGTGAAGTTTTTCTCAACAATGTTGCGATCGATGTCAATTCTACCACGAGGGCGATCGCGTTAGAATCCCCACAGTCCCGATCGGAAATTTTGTCATCACCCTCGAGGCGCGATCGCTCCAGGGATAGTGACATTATCTTAAAATAAGGACAAATAACTTTACGAAGCTCGCACCCGGTCAAGCGCTCGTGGAAGATCGCCTCGTCAAACCCGACTCCAAAACCGCCGTCTGGAAAATTGCCCTTGTCGTCGCGGCGATCGTGGTGGCGATCTCGGCCGCGATCGTCATGGTACAAAGCGGCCGCGACTCCGATCCCTACGTGCAGGAAGTCCTGGCCCTCGATGGCGATCCCCAGCGCGGTGCGGCCATCTTTCAGATGAACTGCGCCGGGTGTCACGGAGTCCGAGGGAACGGTCGGGTCGGCCCCAGTTTGCAAGACGTTTCCGAACATCGCTCTCGCGCCAGCACTATTCATCAAGTGATTAGCGGCGACACCCCCCCCATGCCCCAGTTCCAGCCGAGTCCCGAAACAATGGCCGATCTGCTCGAATACTTAGAAACATTGTAGCCCGATCTCTAATCAGAAAACAGCACGTCTTCGTAAATATCTGCCATACTCAGTTGTAAGTCCATACTCTCTAAATTAACGCGATCGCTTTTTTCGTAGCTTTCGAGTTCCCATTTACCGCGATCGTTGCGGCGATAGCAGTCAATTTGACGGCGATCGCAACTGACAAGAACGTATTCCCGTAAAGTGTCGATCGCGCGGTAGTCGGCGAACTTTGCACCGCGATCGAAGGCTTCTGTTTTTGGCGAGAGCACTTCGATGATTAAAGAAGGATGGCGAATAAAGTCTTGTTTGGGGTTGCGATCGCGATCGTCGCAAGTGACAACTACATCGGGATAGTAGTACGCATCTGCTGTTTCAATGCGAACTTTCATGTTTTCTACAAAAACACGACATGGAGATCCGCGCAAGTGCGATCGTAGGCGGGCAAAAATGTTTCCTGTAATGATATTACGAACTTGGGTTCCTCCCGCCATGGCCCAAACTCCCCCTTGACGGTACTCGTGTTTGATGGGACTGACACTCTCGCCTTCGAGGTAGTCTTTTGGGGAGATGTAGAGATTGTCGGCGTTGGCAACCATCGCAACTGTACTCGAAACTCTACGACGATTATATCAGTATTTCTCAACAAAGTCAGGATGCACCCACAGAAATTCGCGACGCTTGTTTTGGACGCGGACTAAATTGCCAAAACTGTTGGCGGGATCGGCAGCTTTGACGATCCCGCTTTTGGGGTGAGTCGGGATGGGTTGGGCGATCTGTCCCTTATTTTAACGGAATTGCAGGTAAGCGTCGCAGGGTTTTATTGGCCCGATCGACGAGAATACCCACAGATTCCAATGCTGTCACCCCCAAAATGGGATCGGAACCCGAATCGCCAAAAATAATCCGACCGGCGGTAATTTCGCCCATAAACTCAATTCTAACAATGCCATAGGCGAACTCTTTCACCGTACCATCTGCTAGTTCATAGGACATTTTCCCTAATCGACGGACACCAATTTTCTCGAGTTCGTCGGCGGGTGCAAGGGAGTCAGTTGCTCCAGTATCGACTAAAAACAGGGCTTCGTAAACACCACTCGGTTCGTCTAATCCCTTAATTGCGACGGTGACTTGCGTAATTCCCATAAGAGCGTTTTTCTTGCGACGCTCTCATCCCATTTTATACCGGGAAATGGTTTCCAATAATTCCCATGATTTAAATAAAAAGGCGATCGAGTTCTGAAATCTTGTAGGTTGGGTAGAGGAACGATACCCAACGCGATAAGTTACGGTTGTTGGGTTTTCATGCTTCAACCCAACCTACTTTTGGGAGGGCGAGGCATTCGCCCTGTTTTTTGTTTCCACAATCTCCATTTTTCTGTCCGATCGCGCCTTTGGGGAGGGCGAGGCATTCACCTTGTTTCTTGTTTCCGCAATCTCTATTTTTCGGTGCGAATGCCTAGCCCCTACAGAGATTATAATTTATTGGAAAAATCAGAGAGTCGTCGGAATTTTGATGATAAATTCTGTCCCTTCTTCGAGTGTGGAAATGCACTCGAGTTCGCCACCATGTTGTCGAACGACAATTTGGTAACTCACCGCCAAACCGAGTCCCGTTCCTTTGCCGATGGGTTTGGTGGTGAAGAAGGGATCGAAGAGTTTTTGCCGGACTTCTTCTGTCATTCCCGTACCGTTGTCGGCAATGCGAACGACGATCGCATCTTCATTTTCCAGGCGTTCGGTGGTTAATGTAAGAGTCGGAACGAATTCGGAACCGCGATCGCGCTTTGCTGTTAGGGATTCGATCGCGTTGGTTAAAATCGACGCAAACACTTGGTTAAGATACCCTGGATAGCATTCGACTTCCGGCAAGTTGCCGTAGTTTTTGACAACTTCGATCCCAACCGATCGCCACTGCATTTGCAGCAGAAATAGAGTATTCTCTAACCCTTCCGTGATATCGACAAACTTGCGATCGGCTTCGTCGAGTCGAGAGAAGTTTCGCAAGGCGAGAACGATGTTGCGGACGCGATCGGTGCCATTTTTCATCGAGGCGAGAAGTTTGGGAATATCGGCAACGATGTAGTCGAAATCGATGTCTTCCATAACGGCATCGATAGTTTCGTTAGAGTCGGGATATTCTTCTTTATACGTTTCGATCGACAACAGCAAATCGTCGATATAACTTTCGAGGGAGGTTAAATTTCCATGCACGAAACTAATGGGATTGTTGATTTCGTGGGCGACACCGGCCACAAATTGTCCCAAACTCGACATCTTTTCCGTTTGGATGAGTTTGAGTTGCGCTTGCTGGAGATCTTGCAGTGCGGTTTCGAGTTCTCGCGCCTTTTCTTGCAGTTTGTTTTCAGCCGCTTTGCGGCTGCGAATTTCTGTTTCTACGCGATCGAACATGGCGGCAAAAGTAGCGATCGTCTCCCCGAGTTCGTCTTGTTCTTTGCGATCGAGGGAAGCAAACTGAGGGCGATCGTCCCCGCGACTCAAGGCTTTTCCTGCTATATCTAAATCGTTCCGCAAGCGCAGCAAAGGGGTAATCACGAGGCGCTGAATAACAATAAAAGTGACTCCCGTAACGAATATAGAAATAATCAGAACTAACCCGGAAATGCGTGCGATAAAAGCATAGAGTTCCCTTTGTACGGAACTGGCATCGTGGCGAACAATTAACAGATAAGGCGTTTCTAATTCCGAGATCGATCGCGCCACGTCGTAGCGATCGCCATCCCACAAACGATCGCAAATACCCGGTTCCAGGTTGTCGATATCGTCAAACTCAATGGCAGGGGATTCTCCATACATTCCAACGGGAGTACCATCGAGACGGTACAATGCAAAGCCGCGAATCACCGGATCGGTGGCAATGGCTTCCAATTTTCTTAACAATTGTGCCTCATTTGACATTCCTTGTTCGGCGAGGCGGACGATCGATTCTACTGCTGCTTCTGACACCGCCTCGAGTTGGCTGAGGAGTTCCCGTTGTCGCCGCCAATAGGAAGGAACGAGGATCGCCGCTTCGATCGCGACGATACTGACAAAAACCTGCATGACGATGCGGCGCGACAATCGAGCCGTTAGCGCATTCAAAAAGGTTCGCACTCGGACTATCATAGAAAATACACGAATCTCGATGGCGATCGCGAATAGGGGGTCTGTTCCCTCAGTGTAGCGTCGCACCCCTCTCGCTGAAGTCTAAAGCCCTTCTCGCTATTATCCCCTATTTCTACTGTCTCTCGCTATGAAATACAAACTGCGAGATTACCAACAAGCGTTAATCGATCGCATTTTAACAGCTTGGAGCGATCCTCAGTCGCGGCGGGTTTTAGCGCAAATGCCGACGGGTGCGGGTAAAACCGTTATCTTTGCTAATATTGCTCGTGCGTTCACCGATCGCGGCGATTCGGTTTTGGTGTTGGCACACCGAGAAGAATTATTGCTGCAAGCCAAAGAAAAACTCGAAACCGTTACCGGAGAAAAAGTTGGACTGATTAAAGCCGGATACAAAGAAGATCGATCGTGCTTGGTTCAAGTCGCCAGCGTCGCTTCATTAATTAACCGGGAAATTCCTCCCGCCGACTTGTTAATTATTGACGAAGCGCATCACTCGACTGCCGATACTTACGAACAATTACTGAATGAATACCCGGATGCTTACGTGCTCGGCGTGACCGCAACTCCGGCACGAATTGACGGACAAGGGTTTAAGTATGCCTACGATCGCCTCATTCTCGGGCCGGCAGTTGACTGGCTGATCGGCAAACAGTATTTATCGCCTTTCAAGCTGTTTGCGGCGGCAAAAACTGTCGATACCCAAGGCGTACAAAAAACCGGAGCAGACTACAATCGCCGCCAACTGGCACGAGCCGTCAATACCTCTTTGTTACTCGGCGATATTGTCGATGCGTGGCGCGAGTTTGCCGAAGGGAAAAAGACTGTTGTGTTTGCGGTCAATGTGGAACATTCGCGGGCGATCGCGGCCGCATTTTGCGAAGCGGGAATCTCGGCCGAACATCTCGACGGCACGACGAAAGATGACGATCGCCGATCCGTCTTGAATCGGTTTGCAATGGGTGAAATCCTCGTCCTCTCTAACTGCGATTTGTTTACGGAAGGCTTCGATTTACCCAATTTGGAAGCTATTCAATGCGTTCGTCCCACCCAGTCTTTAGTATTTTGGCTGCAAATGGTAGGGCGATGCTTGCGCGTTCACGAAGATAAAGAATGGGCAGTCATTATCGACCATACGGAAAATTGGGCTATTCACGGGCCGCCCGATCGCCCTCGGAAGTGGAGTTTAGATCCGGTGTCTCTCTCCTCGTCGCGATGGGCCGTTGTTTGTCCCGAATGTCGCCATGTTTTTCGGCCGCGATCGAGCGAACAAAAACCCTGGAAAGTTATCTGGGATCCAGACGCACTAGAATTTAAAACTTGGTGTTTGTATTCTTGTCCGAACTGTCAGCAACAAATTGAAATGGAACAGTGGCAAGGAGAAGGAGAACCGCCACCACCGCGTGTCATTGAAGCCGATATGGCCGCCGAAATTTGGGAAATTCCTATGGATTGCGACTGGGAAATTCTAGGAGAATTGTATCGCTTAGTAGGGTTCCAACGACGACGCGGAGCCACCTACCCGCTTCAGTGGATTTACAAGCGCATGGTTGCTAAGTTTCCGGAAATTGGCGAACCGGAACTGCGCGAGTGTGCCATCCTTACCGGACGGTCTCCTGAAAAAGCCGAAGACTGGGCAAAACGCCAGTTTCTCGAGTTAATAAAAATGCGATCGCCTGGGGAATCTGTTGCAGAACCGCCTCGAGAAGAGATTGTCGATACCGTTGCAGAAGTGGTACAAGAACCGCGATCGCAAACAGCAACTCAGACGGTGACACCTCCAATTCCAAACTCGCCGCCAAAGCCACAACCCCCCTGGGATTTGCGATCGCCATCTTCAGAACAACCGCCTGAAAACTCAAACGGAAAAGACTTACGTTTACCTGTTATTAGCAATGGCAACAACGGCAATCGTAATGGTAACAGTAACGGGAACGGTAGGGCGAATACGAATGGTAAAGATACTCGTCAGCCGCAGATGTTAGTTTACCATCCTCAAGGTCGCTTAGGACGCTGGACAGTTCGCATTCACGTCGATCGCGACGGCGGATCCAACTGGCAAACGCGCATCGACTATACCACTCCCGACGGACACAATCTCAGCGAAACAATTGCGGGTTACGCTACGTCTGAATACCTGAGACGCATTGCCAAACTCGAAGCCATCTTACAGCAAACCTATTATGTCAAACAGATTGTCCGCAACGGAAACAGTTTGCAAACTGTCTGGATCCGAGGATGTCGGCTAATCCAACTCCCTAACCCACCGTTACAAAACTTCTGGATCTTTCATACCCCCAAAAGGGAAATTGTGAAAGTGAGAATGGGAAATGAAGGGGATTTTTCCAGCGATCGCCATCCTCGCAATTAAGTTGCCGTTCGGATATGCTAGAACAGCAATCGAAGACAAGCAATTGAGGGTTAAGGAGTTTGTCGCCGATGAAAACACTTTGGCAGCGATTGTTTTTGGCCGCGATCGTCCTGACAACAGTCAGTTTTCCCTTTGCGGCCCGTTCCGACTACAATTACAGCAGTCGCCAATTCGGTAGCGACGGACGCGATGGCCGTCGCGGATCCACTGGCAGTCCTGGAAGTGACGGCCCCGATCGCGAAGCTGCGATCTCTGGATCCTGGCAACAGTTCGATCTCTCTGGTGGAGACGGTGGCGACGGTGGCCGCGGCGGCTACGGACACGATGCCTACGGTTGCAGCCAACCCCACCGTCCCAGCCACAACCTGCGGGGGGCCGACGGCGGCGATGGCGGCCGCGGTGGATCTGGCGGTCGCGTTTGACGAAGCCGGCGACGAGGAAATGGCGCGC
>CAKZKB010000405.1 GCA_937121005.1 uncultured cyanobacterium
GATGTAGGGCGCTCGCCAGTCGCGGTGTGGGTTCTGCTCCCAGGCTACGCCGCGTTGTCACGGCCCGCAAGCTCTCCAAAAATGCCTCTAAGGTTTCTCCTCGATCGAGTAACTGCTCAGCCGATCGCGTTAACACATTGCTGTTGTTCAGTTCCGCTTGTCGTTTCGCCTGTTCCGCTTGTCGCCACTGCACCCCGGCCCAGCCTGCCAACCCCAGAAACACCACCGACGTAGCCGCCAAAGTGCCGATCGTCCGTTGTTGTCGCCGTCGTTGCTGTTGTTTTTCCTGCTCTCGCCGTGCAATACTCGCTTCAATAAACTCCCGTTCCGTCCCGCCGATCGCGTTGCGGCGTTTCTCCAGCCACTCCTCCGCTTGTCCTAACATCACTCCCCGCAACAAAATATCGTCGCTGCGTCCCACATCTTGCCACTGTCGCAGTTGCACCCGCAAATTTTCTTGCCACACCCGAAAACTGCGATCTTCCTCCATCCAGCCACGCAGTTTACCCCAACTGCGAATCAACGCCTCGTGTACCACTTCTACCGTTTCTTCGCCTTCGGCGTTGCGACTCGTCACCACCAACCGCTTGTCTGCCAGTTCCTTAACCAGACTCCAATTTTCCTCGGCTAACTCGGCTTTCGTCGCCAACCGTCGCGTATCTTCCGCACCTTGTCCCGGACGCACCAACTGCACGAAAATATGGCGAACTCGCTCCCGTTCTCCTTCGGCAAACAAGCAGCGATCGGCGTAGCGAGCCAGCGCGCCTTGCACTTCCCCAATGTCAGTATAAGCCTTGTGGGTGAGTTCGTTTACCCGTCGTTTGTCCCACAGTTCCGTAAGGGCAAATTCCAACAGAGGCAAGTTTCCCGGTTCCGATTCTACATCGTCAAGAATGCGGTTGACTAAGCCATCTTCAAACGTTACCCCTAACTTTTTGGCCGGTTCGGTGACAACTCGCGCCAATTCTTCGCCATTCATCGCCCCCAATTTGATATCGTCCGTTAAGCGATCGGCGAAGGGACGATAGGAGAGAGCGTTACCTAAAAAGTCCGCTCGCATGGTGAGGATAAATACGACATCACTGTAGGGGCGAACGGCGTTCGCCCGATCTTCACCAGTCCCATCAAAAAACCCTTCTAACAAACAGTCGAGAAATTTGTGGCGCGTTTCCGCTTCGGGACAAAGGGTATAGAGTTCTTCAAATTGATCGCCAATTAACAGAACGCGATCGCCCGGATGACTTTGGCGAATTTGGGCCAGCACTTCCGACAAGAAAATATTGCCCTCTCGCAACGCACCCGCGAGTTTTCGCACTTGAATCAGGCGATCAGTGTTGTCTAAATCTGTGTTGTACAGGGGAACCAATGCTTGCGCCAACCCGTAAAACAGATCTTCTCCCGACTTAAAACTGCCCGGTCGAAAATAGGTAAACTGCCAATTTCCTTGCTGTTGCAGTGCGGGGAGGAGTCCGGCAAACACCACTGAAGACTTGCCGCTTCCCGACGCACCCAACACCGGGAGAAAGTTGCGAGTCCGCGTGGCTTCTACGAGTTGGGTGACAAAAATTTCTCTGCCGAAAAAGAACTCTTTATCTTCCGGTCTAAAATGATACAATCCCCGATAGGGACAGGTCAGGGATTCGCCGTCGGGAGTTTCTGGAGAAGGCAGCGATCGCTCTTCTCGGTAGTAATAATTCGTAATATAAACCGTCGCATCCCCAGTCCCGGAAACGGCCGACTGTTGGGCGCGATCGATGTTTTGTCGAGTCTCGTTCGATTCTGCCATTTTATACCAATTTCCAGAATGGATGCAACAGATTGGCAATCAGAACGTAGGGGTGTTTGGCGTAGCCTGCGCGTAGCGCTTATGGCGTTCGCCCAATCCGAAGCGGTCAGCATTCAGGTCAAAGTCAGAAACCCAGTTTCTGGCCGATCGCCCGATAAAATTCGAGTTTATCCTTTGAGAAACCGGGTTTCTTATTCAGTGTAACACCTGAAAGAGGGCAAACGCCGTTTGCCCCTACATCGATTCGGTATTAACTCTTATCGGGAGGCGAGCCGCCAATATTAACGCTAGCATTTCCCGTCGCGGAAATCGCACTCTGCGTCGCCGATCCGATGGTTTGATTGACGATCTGCTGGCCGCCGGGTTGTTCTTTAAGGCGATCGAGCAACTGCTGCGCCAATTGTACCAGTTCTGGATCTTCGCTGGCCTTGGTCGCTGCCACTTCTTCTTGTACCATGGCTTGGCGAGCCTTAGAATCCGGCTTTTTTTCCAAACCGTCAACCGCATCCACCAAATCGCTGTCCGCACCGAACTTTTTTTGCAACGCTGATTTGAGGGCTTTGTAGCTATCGGCGATAACATCTTTACTGAGGGCGGCAAGGGCAGCGACAATGGCGGCCGAAATGGGATCCATGACCGTCGATCTCCATAATGTTGCGATCGTCCCTAGTGTAGCATTTCGTTCTCAGTCCGCTTTGTTAACTTATCTTAAGTTACCGGGGGACAATTGATACATGGCTGTACTTAAATAGCGTTCGCCGCCACTGGGTTGAATGGCCACAATCAGGCGATCGCGATTGCTTTCTCGTTGGGCAACTTGTATCGCCCCAAAAACGATCGCCCCGGTAGAAATGCCACTGAGAATGCCTTCTTTCTGTGCCAACTGTTGCCCGACTTCGTAGGCTTGGGATTCCGTGACGGCGATGGTTTCATCGATGAGATCGGTTCGGAGAACATCGGGAACGAATCCCGCCCCAATGCCCTGTAAATCGTGAACTCCAGGGGGTTTCCCACTCAAAACGGCACTTTTTTCGGGTTCGATCGCCACAATTTGTAAGTTTGGGTTTTGGCGTTTTAAGTATTTGCCCGCCCCAGTTAGAGTTCCTCCTGTTCCTACGCCTACGACCAGTATATCAACTTTTCCGTCTGTATCTTGCCAAATTTCTGGCCCGGTGGTTTCGTAGTGGATTTTGGGGTTAGCGGGGTTGCTAAACTGTTGGGGCGAAAAACTGTTAGGGACGATCGCCAAAAGTTCGTTAGCGCGATCGATGGCCCCTTTCATATCTAATTCGGCGGGAGTGGTGGAAATTTCTGCCCCGTAAGCCTTAACAATTTGCTGGCGTTCTCGACTCATATTATCGGGCATGGTTAAAATCAAGCGATAGCCTTTCGCCGCACAAACCATGGCCAAACCGATGCCCGTATTGCCCGATGTCGCTTCGACGATCGTCGATTTTCCCGGCTGGATCAGTCCCGCTTTTTCAGCTTCGGTTAGCATACTGATGGCGATGCGATCTTTAACTGATTTTGCCGGGTTGAAGCCTTCCAATTTGAGGGCGATCGCGGCGACACAGCCTGCTTTTTGGGGCAAGGTTTGCAGTCGAACTAAGGGAGTTTTCCCAATGGTTGCGGTTACGTCATTATAAATGTTCATCTTAAATCAGCAATGGAAAGAAAACGACGGTTAAAGCGGCGATCGACAGCAAGTAGGGGAAGTTACTGGAAACGGGACGATTGGTCATTTTCAGTAACGGATATATGCTAAACCCAATGGCAAGTAGTAAAGCAACACCTTGTAGGAATTGGGCAACATCTAAACTCCAGGTGAGGGCGAATACCCCTTCCCCAGAGAAGCCAAATGTGCGAGCAATGACGGGTAGAATTTTTCCAGACTCGGTTATCGCCGCCGGGAGATAGTAAGCGATATTTGCGCCTAGAGTTAAAGGTAAATAGGCGTAGGCGATGGTTTGATAGTCGGGCAGTTCTTTGTCGAACAAACGAGCGATCGCGTGAGTAAGATAAGTGAAGACAAAGGGAACCGCTAGCAGCAAGCCAGTCACCGGAAAAGCGACGAGGAAATTATCAGCCGATAGAGAAATTGGCTCCAAGTGCAGCCAACTGAAAACGCGATCGCTGCGGTGCATAAAAACACCGCCGAGTAGCAGTAGCATCAGTGCCATTTCTGCGGGAAAACTGCGATGGTTTTCCAGTAAATCTGTTGCCGGGAAGCGCAAGTTAAACTGGACAGAACGATTGGGACAGGCTTTAAGACAGGTCATGCACAATACGCAATCGCGGTTGTCTTTGAGTTGCGCGGGATGAGAATAGAGAGGACAGCCTACGGTTTCTTGACCTTCGGCGGGCAAGGGATCGGCAAAATTGGGAACGGTCGGGCCGCTGCCTTTGTAACAACTAAAGGTACTGCATTGGCTACCACAAATTTGTTGGGTCGATCGCAGTTCGATCGCGGCGAGTTTGGCAAACATTCCGTTCATCCCACCAATAGGACAAAGGTAGCGACACCAGAGGCGACGTTCGTAAATGATGCTGCCAACAACTGCACCCAAGGCAATAATGACTAGCAGCCAAGACGACAGGTAAGGCGTGTGGGGTAAATCCCACAATTTCTCCCATAAATAAATGGCGACGAAGCCTGCAAACAAAAACCATGCCCCCCAGCGATCGAGCCATTTTGTCGGCCAGGGTAGCAGTTTTCTCGGCCAGATCCACAGAGAGATTTTTCTTACCCATTCTCCCATTATCATAAAGGGGCAAACCGCACACCAAACCCGTCCGACGACGGGAAATAGCAGCAGGTAAAACGGCCACCACCAGGCCCAAAATAGGTTTAAGGTAACGCTAGCGTCGCGCGTTTGCGGGCCGATATATCCCATGACGGTGACGGGAATAAAGATCGCCATCATCGGGATCCAAAATCGTTGGGGCCACCAAGCACTTAACAGAAATTTCCGCAGCCAGGGAAACTGGTTTAACAAGTCAATCCGAAAGGCATTATTCGATGATTCCACCGACCACAAAACCTGTTCGGGAATGGTATCTCGATCGTCGGGAGTCATCACCACTGCCCGCTTGAGAATGCCCTCGAGTTCGGCAAAGTTTCCTGGATAATTGTAACTCACTAAACGACGCACGTCAGCGCGATCGAGTTTCAGCGAATCTCGCCCCCGTTCCCGACAGAATTTAGCCAGCAAACTCTCAGCAATGTCGGGAATGTCGCCTTTGCGTTGGGGAGCACTAAAGAGTTTAATGCGACGAACATCGACATCCGGTAAAGACAGTTTTTGGGAACTGGCGAGGACAATTCGCACCCAACTGGGTGTAGAATTATCGAGGATCCCGGTTTGTAAATAATGTAGGAGACGATCGCGATCGCTTGCAGTCAGTAAATGGGCGTTGTCAATGAGAAGGGTTCCCCGTTCTAGCAACTCGATTGTCCCCGATATTTCCTCATTGCCGAAAATGATGTCTGCGACGGTGACACCAGTTTCGTCTCGCGGTAATTGGATGCAGTCAATCTCGGCAAACGGACGATCGCGCAGGGACGATCGCGCGTGAATCAACCCGGCAAAAAATGTTTTTCCGCTTCCCGGCGGTGCTTGCAAAACTACGGGTTTCATGTCTTCAGAAGCGCCATCGACCTGCTTTCTGATGGCTTGACTGGCTTTGCTGTTGCCGATAACTGCTTCGTTTTTAGGAATGGGGCAAATGTAAAATTGCAAGCCGCGAATGCGATCGCGTTCCTTCGCCAAACGCCGCGCAAAGTTTGCGAGATCTTCTGACAGTAGGCGGTTGATTGCCGTTTGTACATCTGGATAGAGGCGACATAATTTCTCGAAGTCGTCTCGACCGACAAACCAGATTCGACTTTTAGAAACCGCGATCGCGCTAGCCCGATAAACGCCGCGATCGCTGCCATCTGTGAGGGGAACGTAACCGAAAGTCTCCCCAGAACTGCGATAGGTGATGTGAGTTTTACCCACAGAAGAATTGCGGTATATTTCTACCGATCCCCACTCTATTAAATACAAGCCGATCGCCTGAAGATCTTGGCGATAAATTTCTGTTTCCGGTTCGATATCGATGGTTCTCACCGCAGTGGCGATCGCCCGCATCGCATCGTCGTTTAACCGTCCCCAAATGCGATGGAAACTGAGCCAATTTTGGCGATCGTCAATGATGCGATCGTCGTCTTGTTGAGGTCGATCGGGACGTAAAGGAAGATTGGATGTCGCAGAAGACGCGATCGCTGAAGTCATAGTTTATAATCGTAGCATATTAAATGATGAAAGATTGACAAAAACCCTGTAGGGGCTAGGCATTCGCGCCGAACAATGAAGAAATCAGAAATAAGTGGAATAGTGAATGCCTCGCCCCCCAGCAATATTGACTTGTGGGGATCTTTTGTTGGTATTCTGGAAGCAGAGCTTCCCATCGTTCGTTGCGCCCCAGAGGAACGCAACGAGGGGGACTGAATGGTTACGACGACCCCTCGATCGCCTCTGGATGTTCCACAACGCGATCGCCCAATTGCACCCCCGAGAAAATCTCCACATTGCCATCGTAAGTATTGCCCGTTGTCACCGTTTGAAACTCGGGCCTTCCGTCGGTCATTTTGTAAACCCCCGCAATTCCCAAGCGTTCCACAATGGCAGTTTCAGGAACCATCAACGCCGAACGATCGCTCGTCGAAATCCGCACCCGCCCGAACATTCCCGGTAACACATTCGAGTCCGAACTCAGGGCAATTTTGACGGTAAAATTGTGAGAGGTATTCGCCGCCGGAATAATTTGTGTCACCTCCCCTTCCACCTCGCGATCGAGGGCATCAATTTGTACCGGAATGGTTTGCCCCAACTGCAAGCGACTGACCAGCGACTCGGGAACTGGAACGCTAAACCGCAAGCGATCGACGCTTTCAATGGTGACTAAGGACTGACCCGCCCCCGCCATGCTGCCCACTTCCGCATACTTGCGCGTCACCACCCCCGAAAAGGGAGCCGTTACCGTACCGTAATCGAGATCCGCACTGGCGCGATCGACCCCCGCCATCGCCCGATCGACCTGGGCGCGGGCCTGTTCCATGTGGGCGCGGGCCTGTTCCACTTGCGCCTCCGCCTGTCCCATTTGCGCTTCCGACTGCTGGATCTGGGCCTGGGCTTGCCCGATCTGGGCTTGGGTACGATCGATGGCCGCCTGCGACTGCTGGATCTGGGCTTCCGCCTGGCCGATCGCCGCTTGCGACTGTTGAATTTGCGATCGAATTTGTTCGACTCTGGCTTCCGACATGGCGACGCGGGTGTTCGCCTCGTCGAGTTGGGACTGACTCACCGCCCCGTCTGCTTGCAACATCGCCATCCGACGCTGGTGCAAATAGGCATCTTCTAAGTCCGCTTGCGCCTCCAACAGTTGCGCCTCCGCTTGCAACCCTCGCGCCTCCAACTCGTCCCGGCGGGCGATCGCTTCGTCCCGGCGAAATTCGGTTTCGTTGAGTTGTGCCTGGGCCGCCTGCCATTGCGCCTGGGACTCGACCCACTGCGATCGCGCTTGGCTTTCCTGGGACTGCGCCACCACAACGGAGGACTGGGCCATACTCACCCCCGCCTGGGCCTGGGGAATAGCGGCGGCGGCCTCGTTTTGCTGCGCCTGAATGTCGGCTACGTCAATATAGGCGATGAGTTGGCCGGTGTCAACGCGATCGCCCTCTTCTACGGGCAATTCTTGCACGAACCCCATCACCCGACTGGCCAGGGTGACGGACTCCATCGCTTCGACGGTTCCGGTAAGAACGCGATCGCCTTCAACGGGCAAGCGCTCCACTACAGCAATTTTAAGCGCAATGGGTGCAACTGTTTCTGTCTCCGTCGGCGGCGAAGGATTGGACGACAGCAGCGAAAAGGCCCCCCAACTCGCGCCAAACGATAGCAACATCAAAAATGCCATCAGTCCGACGGTTTTTTTGCGGGGGAATTTGGCAGTTTCAGAGAGGGGAAAGTGGGCAGTCATTTCTTTCAATGAGCAATGAACAATGAGCAATAAATTTTGAGACCTGACCCCTCGTTTCTCTGGCTCTGCCAGGAAACGCCCTATTCGAGGCTCTGCCTCGTTTATTCTATTCTGGAGGCGGAGCCTCCTCAGTCCGTAGCATCCCAGAGGAATGCTACGAGGCGAACTTTGAAATTTTGGGCGCATTGGGTAACGGCTTGACTAAAGATAATCCCAACACTCTCAAAGCGACGCGCTCGAACCAAGGCACGGCAGAACCCCATCGCAGTTTGGCCATAAAATAGAGTTCAAATGCGGTTTTAATCCAACTCACCCAAATACCGCGCTTGGCGATCGCCCGCTTGCGTTTCCCTGTTTTCGGGTCGGGTAACACCGGGTCGGCGATAAAAATAATGCCCGTATCGCCAAAGTCTGCCATGCAAATCGCTTCGAGAGTAGGAGTCACTGGCGGGGCTTTAATTTCTCCCAATTGACGGGCGATATTGTGTGCCACTGCCATGCCCATGGCTTCGGTCATTTGCCCAGTTTTGGGTACGCCCATGGGAATTGGTGTTGTTTCTGGCGGAGGCAGTTGTACCGTTACGCCCAAGCTGTAAACCGAGGGAAAATTGGGATGCTGGTAAGTCGGTAAAATGGGAACTAAGCCGTTAGCATTTGTCAGTCCGGGCGCGTCTCGCAAGAATTTTGCCCCTTGAAAGGGCGGCAAAAACATGGCATAATTAAAGGCAAAGCGACGGTTATCGGCTAAGCGCACGGTATGGGAGGTAATTTCAGTAATAGCAGCGTTTTCAATCAGTTCGATATCTTTTTGGGCGAGCAATTCTGTCACCAATTTGCCCGAGTTAGCCATGCCGCCAATGCCTAAATGTCCGGCGTAGGGTTCGGGAGTAATAAAGGTAATAGGAACGCGATCGCGCAGGCCTTTTTTGCGTAACACCCAGTCCGCCAGCAGCGCAAATTCGTAAGCGGGCCCCATGCAACTGGCCCCCGGTACGGCCCCCACTAGCAGTGGCCCCGGACGGTCTAAAAACTTGTTCCAGGCTTCGCAGGCGAGTTCGGCGTGATGGGGGTTGCAAACCGACTGCGTGTAACCGCCTTCTGGCCCCAGCCCCGGTACGGCATCCAGCGCTAAACTGGCCCCGGTAGCCAAAACGATATAGTCGTAGTCGATCGCGCATCCTGCAAAAATCAACTGTTGGCGGTACGGATCGAGATGAGAAATGTTTCCCAGTTTCCAGTCGATCCCCCGCGAAGCCACCAATTCGCCCACATTTAACTGGGTTTCGGCAACCGATCGCAGTCCCAACCCCACCCAAGGCAAGGACGGAATAAAGGTAAACTCGGCCTTGTCGCTAATTAAAGTAATCCGGTGCGATCGTCCGAGTAAGTGTCTCAACTCGTAAGCGGCGGGTAAACCGCCAATTCCCGCACCAACGACAACAATATGAGCCATTTAACCAACTCCTCCCATTTTGGCGACCGGGGCCGCGCAATTCCTTTAATAACTTTTTGGTTATATATTGATGATAGCACGGCTGAGTGCGATGTCAACCCCAAAAAACACAAAATTTTGAGTATTTTTACTTACTGCAAGCCAACTTTAGACCTCGCACAATATCGCAAAAAATCTTTACAAGCCGCACCTACAGGGCAATAGGCGGATAATATCTCATGTCGTTACTTGACTAAATAACTTTGTAGCTATATAGTAGAAACTGAAGCGCACTTAGAGGATACGGCGGTTCCACGTTAACAACCGTGCTAGCTGTCGTTCCTGTTCCGCTTTCAGCGCGATCGGCGGGTTTTGTCCCTCTGTCGCTTGCTAGGGATTAACACCCGTTTCTTTCAGTCCTAGGCGATCGCGCTTTTGTTTGGGTAGTGGGAGCATCTCGCTCCCCGTTTCTTCAGTTCTTTCGTCCCCCAATTATACCCGACCCATTGCCGAAAAACAACCCGAAAAATGACCATGGATAATAGTGTTTCTTTACCCAATTCCGATACCCCATCTTTATCGCGGCGACAGTTTTTCAACTTCTT
>CAKZKB010000406.1 GCA_937121005.1 uncultured cyanobacterium
GATCGTACCGCTCGACGGTCAACCGTTGGTGGTCGGCCACCGTTAACCCCGTGCGCTCTAACACGAACGGCTCGCACATCCAATCTTGGGCCGCGGCCGCCAGCAAGTTACCGCATCGCGATCTTCATAGTCCGGCTGGTGAGTTTGGGTTTTGAGCCATTCGGCGATCGACAGATAGCCCGGCCGACATTGTTTGCCGCAGCGCTGGCATTTCCAATCGGCATCGCGTTTTACATTCAGGGCGATTTCTTCCCAGTTTTTCGGGTATCGCTCTCGTTCCATTGGCATGGGTCGCTTCGCTCCAATTTAAAATTCAACTGTTACTCTCGAATGAATATAGAAAATTCTTCCTCTGCGGAAAGCGGGCCCGTACCTCCGTGTTGCTTGGTAATGGAAATTACTTGTTCCCGGTACTCGGCAAACTGTTCGGGTGTCATCACCTCAGAATCGTAAAAACTATAGCGACAAGACTGACAAGTTAAAAAAGTCAGAAAAGTTCCAGGTTCGAGGCTGGCACGTTGATAACAAGAGGGGCAATGCACCTCCTCAAGAATGCGCTCCATTTTTTCGTATTCCTTGATGCAATCGTCAGCCATTTTGCAAACTCCAATGATTTTTAGAATTGAGACAGTCGGGGCAAACGTCGATCGTGTTTGTTTTGCGGCCGCGGCCGACGCAGTACATGGCTAAGGTTTGAGCGTGAAACTGGCAAATCGGGCGATCGCAGTTTTTGCCATCGCAATAGAGCGTGGCTTCTCAGAAATAGCACTTCATTCTCGCTCCCGTCGTAAATGTTCTAAAGGCACGGCATATTTAACCCCCGGTGCCCATTTCTCAGCCCGGATCGTCGCCGTTCCCGCTTCGTAATCGACATCGGTGACGGTTAGGATTTTCCAGCCGCACGTCACCTTCAGCGCTCCTTCGGGGCCTTTGTACCGACAACGATCGCCCGGTTTAAGCAACGGCCGGTAACTTTGCTTTTTATTAGCCCCATTTTTTTTCCATGGAGGGTTGGAGGGTTTTTCTTTTTCCATGGAGGGTTCCATGGAGGGTTTAGATCCGCTCTGTGCCCCGGTCGTGTAGGGTTTGTAGGGTTGAGAGGGAGGATCTGGGTCAGTAGTGGGTTGAGTTGGCGATATAAAAGAAGTTTGGGGGTCTAAACCCTCCATACCCTGCACACTCGTTTCCTGGACTGGGTTTGAACCCTCCATGGAACCCTCCACAAACCCACCATCTAACCCTCCATGGCGATCGGGGGGCGGTGACGGCGGCGGCGCGGCAAATGGCACTAAACCCGCTTCTAGTAAGGCTTCTGGCTTGGGAATGGTGTAGGTGCGACAACTGGACGTTATGTCCCGGATTACGCCAAAAACCTCCCAACTTTTGAGGGTGCGGCCGAAGGTAGTGTTTGAAAGTTCGCCCCGGCGGCCGTTGCGCTTGCAGTGGTCTGAGTAGCGCTCGTAGAGTTCCGAGGCCGCGATCGCCTCTACGCCGTTGGGAAACTCATCGCGCAGAAAACTGAAAATCGGATTGTTGGCCTCGAAACGTTCTACGGCCGTCTCGCGAATGTTGGCAATGCCCCGAGCTCCCCATCGCAGCCGCCGATACATTTCCGCGTCGTTAATGCTCCAAACCCACGCGCCGATCGCCGCCAGTTCGTCTCGCAACTTGTCGATGAGTTCGATATCCGGGTTGGCGGGAATGCGATCGAACCGGATGGGCACCAAACGACGATCCAATCCCTGGGAACCGGACGGCACGGACTGAAAATCGTTGTATGCCCTGACCAAAACCACGCCGAGTCGGGTGTTGGGGCTGTAGTTTTTGTAGAGCGACTTGGTGGAGACGGGCTCGTTGCTGGCGATTTTGTTGAGAATGGCAGATTTTGACCAGTAGCCTTGAGAGTCGCGATCGATGGCCACCAATTTACCAATGAGGGAGGCCCGACCGTTGGGGCTATCGAGAACATCCTGGTCAAAGGTGGCTACGTTCTCGGAACCGGCCAGCATCTCAATAATTTCCATGAGCGTTCCTTTTCCGGTTCCCGGATTTCCAATTAAGTCCGGTAATATCTCGATCGGGAATTTCTTCGAGATGTCTTTGGGAAACAAAGTCCAGCGTAGAAGTGCTTGCAGAAATTCGATAAGTTGTTCGTCATTACCTGTGGCTTCCCGCAGGAATTGCAGCCAACGCGGGCATGAGTTTGGCAGAAATTCAATCCAGTTGTAGGGAAGAACGATCGTCTGGTAATCCTCACGATTCCATCCGGCAACGAACCGTTTCTCCTTTCGCTTCTCACTAAAATCGTAAGTGCCGTTAGCGAATGCCCGTTTGGTGGAACCGTTCCAGTGTTCTTCGGTAACTAAAACCGCGTTGCGAAGATAGTTTTCGATCGCGCTAACGTGGCTAGTGGAAATGTTAAGCCAACCTTGAGCATTAAAAAACCTTTGTAGTAGAGCCTTAAAAACTTCGGGTTGTAGAAATTGCCACCGCTTGCCCGTCCATTCGTACCAGCCGACATCGGGACGATAGGCAAGGCGATCTTTGAGAACAGCCCATGCCATAATGCCTTTAATTTTGGGAATGGGTTCGGTGTAGGTAAACTTGAGGTCTTTGGTTTTGGAATCCTTGTCGATCGTCAATAGTCGGTATGGGCTACGTTGGATCGACTTCCATGCCGATCGCAGTTCTCGATAGGCTTCTACGCCATGCCGAAAGATGAAGTCATCGACACCGTTTTTAGAGCCATCTAACTCGTTCGGGAGAATAATCGGGAATGGGTCAGCACGGAGAGTCTTTAGGTCGTTAGCGAGGGTGTCTAACGCTCGCTGGACAAGTCGTTTGACAACGATATCGCTATCGAAAACGATGCCAACTGAGCGATAACGGTAGTTGATGTCCTCGTTTAACTCTGGTAAAAACCGACTGACGGGTTCGGGGGGTGCGTAAACATCCCAAGCGCTACCATCGGTGGTAAAAATTTCTTCATCGCGTAACCGACTGTCGCGGTTGCAGTTCACCCCAGAGAGTCCGATCGTCGGGAAACCGTGCGCGTTGAGACAGTCGGCTTTTTTCTCGCCTTCGGTGAAGTCTAAGTCGATGTTTGTCCGTTTGGCGATCGTCTGCCAGTGGGGTTGCAGTGGCGAAAAGTAGGGGCGGCTACCGGATTTTGGTGGGCTGAGATATTTGGGGAGATCGCCATCGCCTTTATATTTTTCGATCGTCTCGGTATCGACATTATCCCAGTCGGGTTTGAGGCGGCAAAACGGTCGTTCTTTCCACTTTGTACCGCCTTTCCAGGTGTAGGGTTTGCCGATGAGATTGCGGTATTCAAATAACAACCCCGGTAAGCGATGCCCGGTCAACTGTTTGGCTTCGTCTGCGTCAACGTAGCGATGACCAGTAGCGATCGCTTGGTCGTAATTGAGTCCCGATCGCCTCAGTTCTTGCCAGACGCGATCGTCAATTTGGGGGTTGTCATTCACGAATGAGTGTTGTATCATGGTTTCAAGGTGACAAGAGAACGGGGTTACGTTCTATTGCTCAATCCGGTGTTCAAAACTTAACTTGCGTTTAGGGGGGGCGGGTTTGCCCCCTATTTTTTTTAGCGTCGCTGAAGGGTCAGGTATTTAACATCGACGGTGCGGGTTTCGGGCTTGCCGTTGCGGTTTTTGGGGGCGCGACCGCCTAAGATTTCGATGTAGGCGATCGTGTCGGACATATAACCTGTGATTTGGGCAATTTCTCCCCGATACTTGTCCGGGCAATCTTCAGAGATAATTACTTGGTCAAATGTTTTGAATGGTCTGTTCATAGGTCAAAAGGGGATGTCGTCTTCGTTGAGTGGATCTTCGTTGAGAAAGGGTAAGCCCCTCGTTACGGTTTTGGGTGTTGGGAAACGAGGGGCGGCTAAAAAGTTTCGTCACCCGCTTCTTGTAACTTTTTGATGATGCGATCGCAAATTGGAAAGTCAGGGATGTTTTCGCGGAGTCCTTGAGCGACGAGAAAACGTTGGGCTTCATCCCATTCTTTCTTGGCTTCTTTGAGTCCGAAGAGCAATCGATCGATCATCTGTTCGAGTTCGCGCCGATATTCCTCTTTTTGTTTAGTGGTTTCGTCAAGGCATTCAATACAGCGCTCGCGCAATTCTTCAGCGACAAGGATAAGATTTTCCCCTTTGTTGTCATCGTCGTCGAGTTCTACGGTTAGTTCGATTTTGTCGCTGCGAGTGCTGTTGTTGTCGTATTTGTTGTACGTATCAATGGTGATGCTGTAGGTGACGGTTTTGAGTTTCATGGTTACTCCTCGTTGGCGATGTCTTCGGGGTTAGGGGCGCGATCGCCCATTTCGGCACATAGGGCATTCGTTAGCTCGATGACGGTGCGGGCAAACTCATGTTTGGAGCCTTGTGTGGGCTGGCCGATGTAGTTGATGGCTAAGCCGCCAGCGATGCGAGAGGCGATGGTGATGTAAGACGATTCAATCTCGTCATTGGGGAGAAACTCGCCGAGTGCTTCTAGGGCGCAGGCGGTTTCGAGAATGTCTTTACGGTTGAGGTCTTGGGTCATTTTTGGTAACTGGTATTACGAGCGAGTTTGGTTTTGATGGCGACGATCGCTTTGTCAAAGTCAGCGAGCCTAGCTTCAATTCGGTTGTTTGTGGCTTCTATGTTGCTAAGGCGATCGTCTAATGAGGGTTCTGGTCGAGGGGTTTCTGACATAGGTGTTAGGTACTAGGTACTAGGTACTAGGTACTAGGTACTAGGTACTAGGTACTAGGTATGGGGTTCGGAGTTGATGTGAAGATCGAAGTCGTCAGCAGCCGGGATATCGTAGCGATGCTCGAATTCGTCGATCGCTTGGGTGAGTACCTGCAACAAGGTTCGACAAGCGCGGGGCTGACTCGAATCGGTGGATATCCCCCGATCGAGTTTCTCGGCCGCATCGATCGCCCTTCGTAGCAGGTCTTGGATCTCTGAGATTTTCATACGTCATCCTCATCGGTGATGGTGTCAACGCGACTGCGAAGGGTGTTCTCCCAAATAGGAATCATCCAGTTAACGAAATCGTTGGGGGATTTTTGGGATAAGGGCAGCTTAAAGCCGTTGACGAGAACGGTTTCCCCTCCCGGTTGGGGTTCGATGGTGATGGTTTCACCGTTTTGGAAGCGGACGATCGTTTTACTCATTCTTTCTACCTGTTGCGATAGAACTGGGGAAACTGTTGCCGTAGAATGGCTCGCTGTTCGCGAATGCGATCGATTTTGGGTTGATTGGATTCGATGGGTTGGGAAAGTAGAATCAACCAAACTTTTTTACTGCGATCGATATCGGTTCGGATGTTGTTTTCGGCTCGGATACCATAGGCTAGAGGATAGGCGTAAGTGCCGTAGCGTTCGTGGGCGATCGCTATCAATTGGGCAAGTTTGAGCCGCCCGTATTCTCGCTTGGCAAGCTGTAATCTAATGTCGGCTTCTGTGGTCATGGGCGATAGTAGTGGTGAGAAAAGGACGATCGCGCTAACATTAAGTTAGGGGTTGTAAAACAGGACGCGGGCCAAGAATAAAATTCCCAACATCTGCCAGTAGTTAACTTGATTTATGTTGAAAACTGGTGGCATTATGGCGTTCCATAGCAACATCACTAGATAAGTAGCGACGAATATGACTGTAGGAACGATCCAAAGAAGATTCCATGCTTTCATGTTTTACATAAGAAGAGAAAAAGACGATCGCGCTCTCAAGACGAGACCGCCCGGTTGACTTGTTTTTCGCAAAAGGAGAAGCATTGCAAGTGGTTAGTCCATAGGCAAAAATTGTGGGAGGGAAAGGCGATCGCGCGTCACAGAAACGATCGCCCGTTATTGCGAACTTCAAATAAATCAGTAGGGACTGCTGGTTACTTCATGGGTGTTGCCCCCTGACGATCGACATCCCGATGGCGCGGGCTGCGCGTGGTGGCCGCTCCCTCAACGTGGTCGAGGTCAACGCGGTTGGTTTATCTGCCGCTTCCTCGGTGCATGGTCTAACCCCCGTAGTAAGTCACCCCTCTAATGGTGCGACAACAACCTGGTTAGTGAGTGGTGACACCCATGAGGGGTCAGACCCATCTACCGAGTTTCACGGGTACGGGTTACAAAATAAGTAGCCACATACCGCGATCCGCGTAGGTGAAAACCACGCATTCGCGACAGATGCGATCGAGGGGGGCCGAGGGAACGGTACTACCCCTCGATCGCGTTGGCATTTTTGAGGTCATAGCCATCTCCAGAAGTCCGGGAATGCTTCGCTCGCAGTGTCGCCTAGCTTCCGTGAGATGATGGCAGCAACAGGGGGTTTTATGGTCTGTCTGGACGTTAAGCCCGGCCCGACGACTTGGAACGCCTCGTGTTGTGTTGTCTACCACTTGTCATCTTGACATACTCACACAGACTTGTCAATCTTGTCTGCTTTTTGTATTTGTGACTTGTCAAAATGACAACTCAATGTTAGCATGAACGAAAGCCAGATCAACCTCACCACAATGTTGAGATTTTTAAGAGAGCGGGTTGGTTTAACCAGGGAACAGCTAATCTCTCGGATGGAAAATACAATCTCCCTGTCCACCCTGATCCGGTGGGAACGGGGGGACTCAGAGCCCAGTATGAGCTTGGAGCAGTGGCATTTATTCTCGAACGCAGTGGGAGTCCCTCTGGGTAAGCTCCCCTACCCAATGAACAAGAAGGGAGTGCCGTCAGAACTAGAAACGGAAATTCCGGCTTAGTAGACTCGCCCCGTCCGATCGCCGGACGGGTTTTTAATTCAAATCTCGTACAAAATCCAGAATCCCTGACATTGTAAAAAAATCAAACCGGGCTGCAAGATGCGGCCCGGTGACTCCCCTTGTGTGAGATGATGATCGTGTCGCAACCCCACACACACGAGGGAAAACTTATGGGATTAGTCGTTCACTGCCTGATAAGCGGGATCGTTATCCTTAACGGTTTTCGGCTTTTGAGGCGAAGTCAATCGAGTCCTGAAGAAATTGATAGGATAATGAGTTCGCGACCGAGAGCGGCATTGTGGACTCCTCCATACTACTGGATAAGTGTTCTGTTTCGCCAGTTTTACGAACAAGATGGCGTTAGAGCGGCTCGTGCCCTCTATGTAATTTGTGGAGCGGTGTCTATTCTAGTCGGGTTCGTCTTTTTGTTTTTCTTTTTCCCCGTCTAGCCACTCTGGAATAATTATAGCATCTTGGCGTAGCATTTGGGCAATGGGAATCGCACATCGCTATGTCGTCACAAACAGAACCAATCATGTCAGAAAAACAAGGCTGGTGGCCGAAATGGTTTCCCTATCCGATCGCGTGGATCCGAACGATTTACCTGTTGTTCGTTATCTCTTGCTCTGCATATCTCATGCGAGTAGTTGGCGTTTTAGCATTGGTAATTGAGTTTATCAGTAACCCGTTCGGACAGGAAGAGGTGTTTTTCTTCAAGGAAGGAACCTTGTTTTCGATCGTCTTTTTGACAGGATTCATCTTGATTCCTACGTTCTTGATTGTTTTCCCGGATCATTGGCTAAGGCTTGCCTTCGATCGCCCTTCATTTCCCAGTCAGCCCAAAACCCCTTTATGGTTTCCTCGTTGGTGTAGTTGGCGACAAGGCTTAAATGGCTGGCTTATCTTCGGTGTCTCCACATTCATTTGCCTTGTTATTCTCCTAATAGTAGATTTCAGCTTCTTTTTCAACCCTCCTAGTTCCTACTATTTCTCTAGGGAGCCGGATCCCGTTGTAGATACTGTTTCGGCCATCTGGGTGGTAATATTTGCAATTCTTTACCACTGGGATTATCTCGTCTATACCGAGGTCATCGCCAGACCGAAATGGTTTCCCCACCCCCTGACATGGCTAAAAGCTGCCTTTGTCTTTAGTCCAGTGACTCTGTTGATTTTTAGTTGGCCCAACCGAGGAACATCTGGTTTGTTTGCCGGAACCGATCGCCTCTGGATGGTTCCCGGCGAAGTGCTCGCGCTGGTTTTGGTTTTCGCCTGCACCATCGCACTGCTGCGACAGACGATCGCCCTGATATTTTACCGCCAATCCCTAACACCGACTCAACCCTGGAAACTTTGGATTCCACAGCGCCGATTTTGGGAACGAACCGCACTAATAATGTGGACGTGGATCGTTAGCAGCATCGTTTCCCTAGCCTTGGTTCCCTGGGTTTTCAAAGACTATATCGACGAAGTACACTCGCGCCTTTTCGATGTCTATTTTCTGGGGAACGCGATCGCTTGGGTTGTCGCCGCCTACATCTACCACTTTAACCGTCTCTACCGACGATCGCAAAAATTTCGCGGGGCCTCAACTTCAATTCAGCGATGGGTCATCTATCCGCGATCGTGGCTGAAAACTTGCTTTCTCTACGCCATGTTGCTGCTGAGCGCCAAAGCCACCGCCGCCCTGTGGAACCTTGCCTACCAAATCCCGCCCCTCCCGAAACCGATGGCCTTCGTTGCCTGGGAAATTCTCTTCATCTCTTCTGTCACCAGTCCTATTTGGACGATCGCGATCGTCCATCACCTCTACCGCCTCATCTTCGAGCGCCGCCAACTGCGGTCAATCCCGATCGCTCGCCGATGGTTTCCTCCCGCCC